>CALZMB010000061.1 GCA_945788485.1 uncultured bacterium
CAGAGCACCGCGGACAAGAAACACCTTCTGCTGCAACTGCAGTCGGGAGAATGGTTCGAGAATATGAAGTCGCAGCAGCTTGTCGGGAACGCCAACGTGCCGTACAGGCGTGAGACTTTCGTGAAGAAGAATATCCTCCTCGATTTCGACACTGAACTCAACATCTCTGACGATGTCTTCGCGGGTGACGCCAGAGGCAAGAGCCTGAAAGACATCAGCGACGGACTGAAGAGGACAAACTATGCGCTCGACAGCATCGGAAGGGGCATCTTGTATGACATGAGAAGGCAATATTTCGCGAAATACTCCGTTATGCACAAAGATACCGTAGAGGGGAAGAAACTCGTCGCTAAGGCAAAGGGCGGGGAATATGACGCCGACTCGATATACGAAAGCCTCTCGTCAGAAGAAAAGAAGATCGTCGTGTCGCAGGCGCTCAGCGAAGTGAAGATGGTGAACGACTACCTCGCGTTCGGAAGCATAATGGCGGCTGACGGCAACAGAACCGTCAGAGAACACTATCTCGAATGGATAAACAAATACTCGACCGCAATCCTCTGCCTCGTCTTCTTCTTCATCGGGGCACCTCTCGGCGCTATCATCCGTAAAGGAGGCCTCGGAGTGCCGGTCATCGTTTCTGTCGTGGTGTTCATAATCTATTATGTCCTCGACAATACGGGATTCAGAATGGCACGACTTGGAGAATGGCCCGTATGGTTCGCTAAGGGACTTGCGCCCGTCATACTCGTACCTACGGCAGTTTTCTTTACATACAAGGCGAACAAAGACTCCATGGTGTTCAACATCGACCTGTATAAGAACGCTATGCTGAAACTGTTCGGCATTAGACTGAAACGCAGCATCAACATCAAGGATGTGGTGATAAACGAACCCGAATACCTGCTCGATAAAATCTGCCTGCAGCGTGTGACAGAAGATATTGTGGCATACAACAAGGAACACAGGCTTTTCCTCATGCCGAACGTCGTCAACGTCTTCTTCAGATACAGGCCTGACCATGAGATAGAGCGTATCAGCACGGAACTCGAATCAATCATCGACGACCTCGCCAATACAAGAAGCAAGGAGGTGATGAAACAGCTGAAACAATATCCGGTGCTGTCTGTAAAGGCGCACACTAGACCGTTCGACAGCAGATGGAAGAACATTGCCGCCTTTGTGGTATGGCCCGTCGGGACATTCCTCTACCTGAGAATGTGGCGCTTCAGGCTGAGGCTGCTGAAAGACCTGAAAACAATTCATGCCGTCAATGACAATATCGTCAGACTGATAGACGGGATGAATGAATGACACCACCGCGCCGAACACCCGTCTCTTGTCCAGCAAACCTACACCTTATTATATATATATAAGACCCGGATGGACACAGAGACAAAAAGCCGGCACCAAAACTGAAAACCATACTTTAGCAAACAAAACAAAACAACATTTCCAATCATGACCCAATTATCAGACCGATTAAACCGACTGTCTCCTTCTGCTACGTTAGCAATGTCGCAGAAAAGTTCTGAGATGAAAGCACAAGGCATCGACGTCATCAATCTTAGTGTGGGGGAACCAGACTTTAACACTCCTGACCACATCAAGGCGGCTGCCATAAAGGCTGTCGAGGAGAACTGGAGCAGATACAGCCCCGTTCCGGGATACCCCGATCTGCGCAACGCTATCGTCAAAAAACTGAAGACGGAAAACGGATTGGACTATTCTCCAGCACAGATATTGTGCTCTAACGGAGCAAAACAGTCTGTCTGCAACACCATCATGGCATTGGTGAATGCAGGCGACGAAGTCATCATACCTGCACCTTATTGGGTCAGCTATCCGCAGATGGTGTTGCTCGCTGAAGGCACACCAGTCATTGTCGAGGCTCCTATCGAGCAGGATTTCAAAATCACGCCACAACAGCTTGAGGCTGCCATCACACCAAAGACAAGAGCAATCATCCTGTGCTCGCCGTCGAACCCTACGGGATCTGTTTACAGCAAGGCTGAACTCGAAGCCTTGAAAAACGTTCTGCTGAAACACGAAAGAGTAATAGTCATCGCCGACGAGATATACGAACACATCAACTACGTCGGAGAACACGCCTCTATGGCTGCTTTCGACGACATCAAGGATAGAGTGGTCGTGATAAACGGCGTGTCGAAAGCATACGCCATGACCGGATGGAGAATCGGCTTCATCGCCGCCCCGGAATGGATTGTCAAAGGATGCAACAAACTGCAGGGACAATACACCTCAGGACCATGCTCTGTCTCACAGAAGGCGGCAGAAGCGGCGTTCAGCGGAGACCAGCAGTGTGTCGAGGACATGAGAAAGGCTTTCGAACGCAGAAAAGACCTGATCGTGAAACTCGCAAAAGAAATCCCCGGACTCGAGGTGAACAACCCGCAAGGCGCATTCTATCTCTTCCCGAAATGCTCTGCATTCTTCGGGAAATCTTACGACGGCAAGACAATAAACTCATCCACCGACCTCGCGCTCTTCATACTTGAAGACGCGCATGTCGCTACGGTGGCAGGCGACGCGTTTGGCTCGCCGGAGTGTTTCCGCATGAGTTATGCTACAAGCGACGAGAATATCGTCGAAGCCATGAAGCGTATCAAAGAGAGCCTCGCAAAACTCAAATAATCAAGCAGAAAGAGACACACGCGACACTCGTACGCATCAAAGGCTTGAGGAATGACGGTTTTCCGGACAATTAACCGAAACAAGAAATTTCAAGAAATTCAAGTTAAAAAAGATTAACAGATTGTCTCGTTCGCAAAAAAATAACTATCTTTGCGAATGAAAAATCATTGGAGAAGGAACATTCCAGATGATACAAAAGTCGCTTTTGTTGTCAGAAGCTTCTCTTCGCAAATAATCTCAAAACTTAGAATACCGATAAACCACAAACACTCAAACCATCAAACTACGGAAAAATCATATTCTTAATTTATTAATAACTAAATCTAAAAAAACATTATGGCAAATTCTCAGAAACCAGCCCCAGCAAAGAAAAAGCAGGGCTTCCAGGGCGTTCGCGCTGCGATTTGGATTATTGTTATCTGCTTCATCGCAGGTGTAGCATTCTTCGAGCTCGTACTCGGTAATCCTTCTAACTTCCAGGGCGGCGACAACGCCAACGCTCCTCTCCCAGGCAACCTCCTCGGTACAATCTATAAGGGTGGTATCGTCGTGCCGGTCATCATCACACTCCTCTTCACTGTGGTAGCTCTCTCTGTTGAGCGTGCTCTCGCACTCAACACCGCTAACGGTAAAGGCAAACTCGGCAGATTCGTTCGCGACGTGAAAGCTGCCGTTACTGCAGGTGACATGGCAAAGGCTCAGCAGCTCTGCGACAAGCAGCAGGGTGTTGTCGGCAACGTAGTTACTGCTTCGCTCAAGGCTTACGCTGAGATGGAAAGCGCATCAGGTCTCAAGAAAGAGCAGAAAGTCGCTAAGATTCAGCAGGCTCACGAAGAGGCTGTGCAGCTCGAGATGCCTACACTCCAGATGAACATGCCTATCCTCGCTACTCTCGTTACTCTTGGTACTCTTACCGCCCTCTTCGGTACTGTGGTTGGTATGATCAAGTCATTCGCCGCTCTGGCAGCCGGTGGTGGCGGTGACTCTCTCGAACTTTCTACTGGTATCTCTGAGGCCCTCGTAAATACTGCATCTGGTATTTTGACATCTTGGTGCGCCGTTATTGCTTATAACTTCTACTCAAACAAGATCGATAAGCTCACTTACGCTCTTGACGAGGTTGGTTACACTATCGCTAAGACATACGAGGCTAACCACACAGAAGAGGCTTAATCTTTTTACTAACCCTTTAAAACTTTTATCACTATGGGTAAAGTAAAAATAAAGAAAGCCGACGTCTGGATTGATATGACACCTATGTCAGACGTGATGGTGCTTCTCCTCACATTCTTCATGTTGACTTCTACGTTCGTGAAGAATGAGGCGGTGAAGGTCAATACGCCAGGCTCTGTGTCTGAAATCAAAGTTCCGGAAACAGAAGTTCTGCAGATTCTTGTCGATAAGGACGGAAAAATCTTTATCGGACTTGACAAACCGGGATACATGCAGGAAATGCTCGATAACTTCAAATCTTCTGTATCAAACCTGAACCTCGTTCCGGCACAGGAGAAGAATTTCATCGGTCTCGCTTCCTTCGGCACTCCCGTTGCAGAAATGTCTAATGTCCTCAAGCACGAGGCATCTGAAATCAATGAACTACAGAAAAACATGGGAATCCCTACCGACAGTATCAATGGCGGCATGAGCGAATTCCAGATGTGGGTCGATGCAGCGCGTAACGCTTCTTTCGGAAGCGACATGAAGATTGCCATCAAGGCTGACGCTGCTACACCGTACAAAGTAGTCAAGAAGATGATGTCTGAGCTTCAGGATATGTCAGAGAACCGTTACTATCTTATAACATCGTTAAAGAAGGAGGGTGAATAATTATGGCAAAGAAAAAAGGCTCAAGACAGAAAAAAGTCCAGACCCGTGTCGATTTCACCCCGATGGTGGATATGATGATGCTTCTTATCACTTTCTTCATGCTGTGTACCTCGCTGAGCAAACCTCAGTCTATGCAGCTCACGATGCCAAGTAACGATAAGAACGTGCAGGAGCAGGACCGTGGAGCTACTAAGGCTTCTCAGACCATCACGCTCTATCTTGCCGGAAATGATGCCATCTATCATGTTGACGGCATACCAGAGTACGACAACCCTGCTTGTCTCAAAAAGACTACATGGGGTGCGCAAGGAATACGTGACGTGCTCATCAACCACACCACCGAGGACGGATACACGCCGGTGAAGAACATCAAGGCCTCTAAGGCTATTCTCGATGCTGAACGCGCAAAAGACAAGTCAATGTCTGACTCCGTGTATAACGCCCGTCTTGAGAAAATCAAGAAAGGTGAGCTCGAAACCGGAAAGGTGCCTACACTGACTATCATTATCAAAGCTCTCGACACCGCTTCGTACAAGAACCTTGTTGACGCGCTCGACGAGATGCAGATATGTGCAATTGGTAAGTATGTTATCGACCAGGTCAACGAAGATGACCTCAAGCTGCTCAATGCTGCTGGCATCAAATGATTGAAGTCTGATAACCATCATTAAACCCATAAACAGAAATATCACTATGTCAAAGATAGATCTTATTTCAAATGATTGGACCGACCTCGTCTTCGAAGGTCGCAATCAGGCCTATGGTGCTTACCCATTGCGCAAAGGTACAGGCAAACGCAATGTCATCTCGATGATTTTCGTTGCGGCCGTTGCAGCTGTAGCATACATAGGACTTGCAGCTTATAACTCTTATCAGGAACAACAGAAAGCTCGATTCGAAGCCGAAATGGAAGCTTCTCTCCTCGAACAGAAGAAAGAAGCTAAGGTGGAGAAGAAAACTGAGGCTCCAAAGATTGAACAGGTGCAGAAAGTGGAGAAGGTGAAGTCTTCTATCGCATTCACACCGCCTGTCATCAAGAAAGACTCTGAGGTGAAACCAGAAGAGGAAATGAAGACTCAGGACGAGCTCAACGAGAACAAGACCGCTATCGGCGCGTTCGACGTCAAGGGTAACGACGAAGAAGGCGGTACTGTACTCAAGGCTGTTGAGGAAATCGCTACTCCCGAACCTCCTAAGCACGAGGAAGAGAACAAAGTGTTTGACGTTGTAGAGCAGATGCCGTCATATCCTGGCGGACAGGCTGCACTCATGGCATTCCTGCGTGATCACATCAAATATCCTGCTGTCGCTGAGGAGAACGGTATCCAGGGACGTGTAACCGTGCAGTTCGTCGTAGAGAAAGACGGTAGTGTGACTGACGTCAGAATCATGAAGTCCGTTGACCCGTCGCTCGACAAAGAAGCTAAGCGAGTTGTGGAATCTATGCCTAAGTGGATTCCTGGCAAGCAGAACGGCTCGCCTGTACGTGTGAACTATTATGTTCCTGTAGTGTTCCGCCTGCAGTAATATTGTCATTCATTATCTTAATGTATGAACAACTTACATAACTAAACTAAAAAGTGAAGAGTAGTGGTGAGCCTTCTCCCCCAAAAAGAGAGGATGAATCTCTCTACTCTTCACTTTTCTGAATGTTTCTGCCATCAGTTCACATTCTGCCCAGACACGTCTCAGAAGCAAGGCAGCTTATATACGCTGCCCGCAACATCCACCGGAAACCGTCTATTAGACAAGAATAAAAATTACATGAAGCTTAAAGATACACATAGTTCATCAATGCGGAACAGCATCCTATTCACTGTCGCTACCGTCACATTGTTGGTTTTCTGCGCATGCAACAGACAGAAGTCCAAGAATGCGAGGACAGACACCTACGCTTCCGGCACAATGACACTCATGTGTGACGAAAGTTTCAGCCCTATCATAGACGAAGAACTGAAAGTCTTCCACGCTACATACCGCGACGCAAAGGTCACACCCGTCTATACAAACGAGCTTGACGCATTCAACGCTCTCATGAAACAAGATGTCCACCTCATCATCGCGGCCCGTAACTTCAACGAGAAAGAACTGAATTATTTCAAGACTAACGGACTGCAGCCACGGTATTTCCCCCTCGGATATGACGGAATGGCACTGATATGCAACAACCAGAACACCGATTCTTGCATCACCGTGGCTGATGTGCGCCGCATTCTAAGCGGTAAGGTGAAGAACTGGAACGAGGTGAATCATGGTTCGAAGCTCGGCGAGATTGATGTCGTCTTCGACAACAACAAATCTGCCGCGGTCCACTATGCCGTTGACTCCATACTTGGCGGAACACCGATAAACAGCCCAAACATAACGGCTGTGAAAACAAGCGCTGAGGTAATTAATTACGTCGAGAAGACTCCCAACGCGATTGGAATCATCGGAAGCAACTGGCTGAACGACAAACGTGACACAACCAATGTCACATTCAAGAAGAACATCACGGTGATGTCCGTGTCAAAGTTAGACAAGGCTACTGAGATGAACAGCTGGAAACCATACCAACTCTATCTCCTTGACGGACGCTATCCTTTCGCACGCACCGTCTATGCCCTCCTCGTTGACCCATACCATGGCTTGCCTGTCGGAGTGGCAAACTTCATGCAGTCGCCAATAGGCCAGAAGATAATTCTCAAATCGGCACTCTTGCCTTATAGGGGAGACCTCACTTTCAGGAAAGTCAACGTGAAAGAATAGCCGCTCCTTCACGTCAGTGCAGCACAGATGATAGAAGTGAGGTGTTCTGACGCCTCTTTCTGCATACGCGCTCACCTTGGAAAGGAAGACAAATGCAACACAAATAAACCATAACATTTAACCATAAACATCAAACAAAGGTATTATCAAGTTTTTCATCAAAACAGACAGAAAACCATCCACGATTATGAAGACAATCAAATATCTATTAGTCGGAGCATTGTTGACAGTCTTCAGTGCTCCCGCATTGGCTCAGGTGTCTATCGCCGATGCAGTGAAAACAATCAAGAGTTCAACAGACAAGAAAGAGACAGAGGCTGTAGTGAAGCAGGCTTACAAGGCTGTGAAGAAAGATGCAGCAGAAGTGGCTAAGCTTGGCAGGGCCTATCTTGATGTCAAAGACACTATCAATGCGAAGAAATATGCAAACCTCGCGGTGAAGGCTAACAAGAATTCAGCAGCAGGCTATATCCTGCTCGGCGACATCGAGGTGTTCAACGACAACCCCGGAGACGCAGCAGGATGGTATCAGCAGGCAATATATTTCGACCCGAAGAATCCCGAGGCATACAAAAAGTATGCTTTCATCTACCGCGGACGTGACCCGAAGCAGGCAGTTGAGACACTTGAACAGTTGCGCAGTGTCGATCCGACATACCCTGTTGACGCAGAAGCAGGACACATCTATTATATGTCCGCCACAAAGAACTCAACTTATATGCCTCTCGCCCTCGCAAGCTACCAGAAAGTGCAGCTTGAAGCACTTGCTAAGCTTGAGCCATACTACATGACAGAGTATGCTCTCGTAGCCTTTGCAAGCCAGAAGAACGACCTCTCGAAACAGATTGCAGAGTTCGGATTGAAGAAGAACCCGCGCAATGCCGGCTACAACCGTCTTGCTCTCTACAACTCTGTAGAGCTGAAAGACTTTGACAGCGCAGTCAAGTATGTTGACCTTCTCTTCAACAAGAGCGATTCGCTTGAAGTAACCGCTAACGACTACAAGTTCGCAGGTCTTGCTTTCGCTGGCGCAAAGAACTATGACGAGGCAATCAACTACTATACAAAACAGTTCGAACTTGCAGAAGGCAACGAGGCAAAAGCTGTTGTGCTGAAGAGCATCTCTGACATTTACCGTGAGAAAGGCGACCTTGAGAACGCGCTCGCAAAATACGAGCAGTATCTCAACCTCAACCCATCTACCTCTGCTAACGACTATGCAAGCTATGCAAACATCTACCGCAATATGGCTGCAGAGCAGACTGGAGAGGCTCAGGCTAATTCTGTAAATAAGGCACTTGAGATTTACAAGAACCTCATAGAGAAGTTCCCGACATCGGCTGACTACTCTAATTTCATGTCAGCACGCACCATTCAGCTTCTCGACCCTGACCAGAAGAAAGGTCTTGCACGTCCATACTACGAGGCTATCGTGACATCTATCGAGGCTGCCGGTGTCAAGAGCGACGCCGATAAAATGCGTCTCAAGGAGGCTTACTCATACCTCGGCATCTATTTCTTCAAGATTGCCAACGATAGCGCAGCAGCAAAACCTTATTTCGATAAGCTTATCACACTCGACCCGGAGAACGAAATAGCTAAGCAAGTGCTTTCTACTTACAAATGATGAACTTATCATTGACGATGACCAACACTCCATCCTCTGCCACAATGGCGACATTTCGCCGTGCAGTATGTGCTCATGCGCCAAGGCAAAGGTGCCGAAAGCACATGGCGTCAGAGTGTGCCGTCGCTACGTCAACATATATTTCCCACATCATGCAGCGCAGCTGTGTGCTGCATGATGTGCTCTAAAAAAAGGGCAGGCTTCATCGGCTTGCCCTTTCTCAGTATTATGTAGGGACATCGAGACGATTGTCTTTTTTCAGGACATAAGGAAAACATCATCAGGCTCTACGTCATCACAAACCCTTCACAACAACGAAACAGAAATGGATAACAACAATTTACAGGATGACGAACGTTATATGCGTATGGCGTTAGACGAGGCGCAACGCGCCGCAGAAGAACAGGAGATACCCATAGGCGCAGTCATCGTATGCAAGGGCAGGGTTCTCTCGCGCACCCACAACCAGACGGAGAAGCTCTCAGATGTCACCGCTCATGCCGAGATGTTGGCAATCACGGCTGCTGCCAACACTCTGGGAGGCAAATATCTGACAGACTGCACGCTGTATGTGACAGTCGAGCCATGTCCCATGTGTGCAGGAGCGATTGCCTGGGCGCAGATTCCGCGTGTCGTCTTCGGGTGCATAGACGAGAAACGTGGCTACCAACGCTTCTCGCCGTCGCTGCTTCATCCCAAGTGTGTTGTCACGCAAGGCGTCCTGGGCGATGAGTGTAAAGAGATCATGACGAACTTCTTCAAGGACAAACGACGCTGACATGTCGGGTGTAATAGAGCCAGTCAAAAGATAAACGTGTTAACAATACTACAATTTCAAACATACAGAAAACAAATGAAATCAGACATCCAGATTGCACGTGAGACACCTTTGAAACCTATTTCAGAGATAGCAGACAGCATTGGAATCCCCTCCACCTCGTTAGAGCCATACGGCCGTTTCATGGCGAAAGTGCCCGAGACCCTTATTGACGAAGAGAAGGTCAAGGCATCCAAACTCATCCTCGTCACAGCCATGTCCCCCACAAAGAGCGGCAACGGAAAGACGACGGTCTCTATCGGACTTGCTCTCGGTCTCTCCCGCCTCGGAAAGAAAGCCGTCATAGCCCTCCGCGAGCCCTCTCTCGGTCCATGCTTCGGCATGAAAGGCGGCGCGGCAGGTGGTGGCTATGCACAGGTGTTGCCGATGGAGAAAATCAACCTTCATTTCACTGGTGACTTCCATGCCATCACCTCAGCCCACAATATGATCACAGCCTTGCTCGACAACTACATCTATCAGCATCAGGAAGAAGGCATCTGTTTCAAGGAGATACTATGGAAGCGTGTGTTAGATGTCAACGACCGCAACCTCCGTTTCATCACAACCGGCGAAGGCGGACCGAAAGACGGCGTGACGTTGCAGTCTGGTTTCGACATCACTCCGGCATCCGAGATAATGGCGATACTGTGCCTCTCCACCTCTCTTGACGACCTCCGCCACCGCATCGAGAACATCATCCTTGCCGTCCGCACCGACGGTACGCCCTTCACT
>CALZMB010000062.1 GCA_945788485.1 uncultured bacterium
GCACATTGTTTATTATCAGCTTACTCATCAATTTCATAGTCCAGGTTGATTGTTTACGAAAAACTTACAAAATTTCTTGAGTAAATCATCTTTGTCATTCCTATCTGCCCAAATGTCTTTGTCCTACTCGTCGATGGTGAAGTCGAGCTGCCGTTTGTCGATGTTGGCGCGCGCCACTTTGATGCGCACGGCGTCGCCGAGGGCGTAGCGGTTGTGGCGGCGGCGGCCGCGGAGGCAGTAGTTTTTCTCGTCGAACTCATAGTAGTCGTCCTTCAGGTCGCGCATGGGCACCATGCCTTCGCAGTGGTTCTCGTCTATCTCGCAGTAGATGCCGTAGGAGGCTACGCCGGAGATATGCGCGTCGAAGGTCTGCCCGACGTATTTGCTCATGAACTCCACCATCTTGTAGCGTATGGAATCGCGCTCTGCCTGTGCCGCGAGCTGCTCCATGTCGCTTGAGTGTTCGCAGAGTTCCTCGTATTTCTCTTTGCTTGCCGAGCGTCCGCCCTGCTGGTAGCGGGTGAGCAGGCGGTGTACCATCGTGTCGGGATAGCGGCGGATGGGTGACGTGAAGTGGGTGTAGTAGTCGAAGGCGAGGCCGTAGTGGCCGATGTTATACACAGAATATTTCGCCTTCATCATGGCTCTGAGGGCTACGGTCTCGATGAGTTTCTGCTCTTTCTTGCCTTCCACCTGCCCGAGGAGGTTGTTCAGGGACTTCGTCACCGCGCTCTTCGTGCCCGTCGTCTTCAGTTTGTAGCCGAACTTGACGATGAAGTCGCGGAGCGTATCAAGCTTTGTCGGGTCGGGCATGTCGTGTATGCGGTAGGGCAAGGTCTTGGCTTTCACGCTCTTCGGCACCTTTCCGATGCTCTCCGCCACGGTGCGGTTGGCGAGGAGCATGAACTCCTCGACGAGTTTGTTCGCCTCTTTAGAGATTTTGAAATAGCAGCGCACGGGCACGCCTTTCTCGTCGATGTCGAAGCGCATCTCCTCACGGTCGAAGTTTACGGCGCCGTTCGCCATGCGCTGTTCGCGCAGCTGCCGGGCGAGCATCCAGAGGGTGTTGATTTCGTCTTTGTAGTCGCCCTCGTTGTTGTCGATGCGCGCCTGCGCCTCTTCGTAGGTGAAGCGGCGGTCGGACTTGATGACGGTGTGTACGAGTCGCCATGCCTTCACCTTCGCCTCGCTGTCGAGGGTGAAGATGACGGAGTAGGCGAGTTTCTCCTCGTTGGGCCTTAGCGAGCAGATGAAGTTGCAGAGGCGTTCGGGCAGCATGGGTATGGTGCGGTCAACAAGATATACGCTTGTGGCTCTCTGCCGCGCCTCTTTGTCTATCACCGAACCCTCGGTCACATAATGGCTTACGTCGGCGATATGCACGCCAACCTCATACAGCCCGCCGGGCAGGCGGCGCAACGAGAGGGCGTCGTCGAAGTCTTTCGCGTCGTGAGGGTCGATGGTGCAGGTGAAGACGTCGCGGAAGTCCTCGCGCTCGGCGTAGTCCGCCTCCGTTATCTCTGCCGACAGCTTCTCGGCGGCGTCCTCCACGTTCTTCGGATAGGTGTATGGCAGGCCGTACTGCGCCAGTATGGCGTGCATCTCGGTGGTGTTGTCGCCCGTCTGTCCGAGAATCGCCGCCACTTCGCCCACGATGTGTCCGTGCTCGTCTTGCGGCCATTCAACCACGCGGACAATCACCTTGTCGTTCACCGCCGCCTTGTGCAGCAGGCGTTTCGGCACGATGATGTCTTTCGAGAGGTTCTCGCCGTCGGGCTGGACGAAAGCCACGCCGTGCTCGGTCAGCACTCGCCCGACGAACTGTGTCTTGCTGCGCTTGAGTATCTCAGTCACTACAGCCTCCTTGATGTGGCGGTCGCGGCGTGCCATGAGAGTCACGCGGACGCGGTCGCCGTCGAGGGCGAACATCGAGTTGCGCTCGGCGACGAAGACGGGCGGCTGGTCGGTGCCGTCCGGCTGGAACGAGTTCTTGCCCGTGCGCTTGCGGATGAAGGTGCCTTCAAGCACCTGGCCGCTCTGGTTGAGACGGAAGGTGGTGTCGGTGACGCGCGTCAGGAAGTCGTCCCACGACAGCTCCTCAAGTATGTCGATGGCAAGCATCTTCAGCGGATGCGTATCGAGTTTCAGGTTACGGAAGATGTCCTTCAAAGAGAATGTCTTGTTCGGTTGTCCCTGGAAAAAAGATGCCAGCAGCTCAGTCAACTGCTTCTTGTTCATCCGTTTTCCGCCTTTTTTTGCCTTTCCCATAGTCTTTTGTATTTTAGTTGTTGCAAAGTAACAAAATATTTTGTACCTTTGCAAACGTGTTTTATGAAATTTTTGTTATTTATCTCATTTTAACGGACAAAGCTGCCGCGCCACGCCGCGAGAGGGGTGCAGCGAGAGCAGCCGCCGCAGGCGGAGCGGACTGTCCATGAAAAGATGTTTTCAATATGAATATACTGCTGACGGGAGGTTCAGGATTCATAGGCTCGCACGCTGCCGAAGCGATGCTTGAGCGGGGCTGGGAGGTATGGTGTGCCGTGCGGCGGAACAGTTCGCGCCGCTTTCTCGGCGACAGCAGGCTGCACATCGTCGAGATAGACTTCGGCGACGAGGCGGCTATGGAGGCGGCGTTGCGCGGCGTGCGCTTCGATGCCGTAGTGCATGCCGCCGGAGCCACGAAATGCGTCCGCAAGTCTGATTTCCACCGCTACAACACCGAGCTCACCGCACGTCTCGTCAATGTCATACAGCGCATCTGCAGCCCTGCCGGTTCTTCAGATGCCGGCCGTCCCCTGCCACGCTTCATATTCCTAAGCTCGCTCTCCGCCGTCAACAGCATCGAGGGCGAGGCTTTGGGCAAGCCCACCGCCTACGGAGCGTCGAAGCGCGAGGCGGAGAAGATTGTAGAGCAGAGCCGACTGCCGTGGGTGATACTGCGGCCGACTGGCGTCTATGGGCCGCGCGAGCGGGACTATTTCATGATGGTGCAGACGCTATGCAGACACATCGACTTCGCCGCCGGCTTCTCGCCGCAGCACATCACGTTCGTGTATGTCGCGGATGTCGTGCAGGCTATCATGCTCGCCGTGGAAGGCGAGGCAGAGAAGGTCGCCGGACACATTTTCACGCTCTCTGACGGAGAGACATACACCTCGCGAGACTTCTCGCGCCTCATCACCGACGAGCTGTCGGCGCTGAAGGGCAAGAAGCACCGGGTGTGGCGCGTCACGGCTCCGCTCTTCGTCCTGCGCGCCATCTGCTGGGGCGGAGACATCCTCATGCGCGTCACGGGAAAGGCGGTGACGCTGAACAACGACAAATACAACATCCTCAGCCAGAGCGACTGGCGATGCGACATCTCCGCGTCGCGCCGCCTGCTCGGCTTCAAGCCGGAAGTGAAACTCGCCGAGGGAGTGCGCCGAACTGTGCTTTGGTATAAGCAGAACGGCTGGATATAAGGTGGGTTCTATAAATGCGCTTTGTCAGATTTTGAGATTGTTTTTGAGGACAAATTGCAAGTAGGAGAGTGGAGCGTAGCGGGCTACGTGACCGATACGACTTGCAATTTGTACCAAAAAGAATCCAAAAGATGGCAAAACGTCATGACATAAATACTCGTTGATTTTACGGTGGGCATTTATAGAACCCACCATAATAATAAAGCAATCAGCAATGTCTATAAAAAATATCTTCACAATAGAGGCACGGCCTGTCAAAGGACCACTCATACACGAGTGGGTGATCTACGCCTACGCCCTGCTGACCCTCTGCATCGTACTCGTCTGCGCCACAAGCTATCCCGACCCCGAGGCAATGATATGGACCCGCGTGCGCCTCGTCACCATCACACTCGCGCTATGGGGGCTCTACAGACTCGTCCCCTGCCCCATGACGATGGCGGTGAGAGTGCTGGCGCAGGTGGTGCTGCTCGGCGAATGGTATCCCGACACATACGCGCTGAACCGCATACTGCCCAATTTCGACCCGCTTGTCGCAGGATGGGACCAGGCGATATTCACCTCACAGCCCGCTCTGACATTCAGCGAGACAATGCCGTGGCTATGGTTCTCAGAACTGATGTATCTCGGATACGCTTCCTACTATTTCATGTCCGTCATCATACCGCTGCTATTCTTCTTCCGCTTCTACGACAAATTCGTCGAGACAGGAGGCATCATCGTCACATCCTTCTTCCTCTTCTATCTCATCTACGTCATTTTCCCTGTCGCCGGACCGCAGTACTATTTCCAGGCGATAGGCATCGACAACGCATTGGCAGGCATCTTCCCGGATGTCGGCACATACTTCACCACACACCAAGAGTGCCTGCCGCTGCCAGGCAATGACGGACCGTTCCGCGCCATAGTGCAGGTGGCGCACGACGCAGGAGAACGCCCCACAGCCGCATTCCCGTCAAGCCATGTCGGCATAGCGACAGTGCTGCTGCTGCTCGGAGCGAGATACTGCCGGATGCGACGCAGGTGCACATTGCTCAAATGGTTCGTCCCGCTATACATACTGCTCTGTTTCTCGACAGTATATATCAAGGCACACTACGCCGTTGACGCCATGGCAGGCCTCGTATTCGGAACGGTGTTCTACTTCATTCTCGAACAACTATACAGAAGAAAATGAAAATAGCTTTCGACGCAAAACGATACTATCACAACAATACGGGGCTGGGGAACTACTCGCGCACACTCGTAGGCTGCCTGCAACGGCTTTTCCCGGACAACAGCTACATGCTCTACGACGCGCCGCCGCTGCCCCGCACCTTCTCACTCGCACACAAGGCGAAGCGCGAGGGGTGCGACTTATTCCACGGCTTGTCAAACGAGCTGCCGCTGCGCCTGCCTGACAACATGCCGACAGTCGTCACAATGCACGACGTGGCATGGCGAACATTCCCGGACATGTATCATGCAGCCGACCGCGTCATCTACGACTTCAAATACGGCAGGGCATGCCGCAACGCCACGCACGTCGTGGCTATATCCGAATCAACAAAGCGAGACGTCATGCGGTTCTACGGCGTGCCGGAAGAGAACATCAGCGTCATCTGCCAGCCCGTGCAGGAGTTCTACTACAACCCGCTGCCGGCAGAAGAGGCAGAGACAGCCATCAGCAAACGTTTCAACGGCTCGCTGCCCCGCGATTTCATCCTGTATGTCGGGTCAATCAACTCACGCAAGAACCTCATCAGCCTCATCGACGCACTCGCGCTCATCAAACCCGGAAACCGCCCATTCCTGCTCGTCGTAGGCAACGGAAGAGCCTACCGCAACCTCGTAGAGCAGCGCATCGCGCAACACAAGCTCCAGAACAGCGTCAGCATAGCAACCGACATACACAACAACACACTCCTGCAAGCCCTCTACGCAAAGGCGCGCATCTTCGTCTATCCGTCGTTCTACGAAGGCTTCGGGCTGCCAGTCGTCGAAGCAGCGCTGCAACAGACACCTGTCATCACAACAACAGTATCCTCACTGCCGGAAGCAGCAGGGCCAGACGCCTGCCTCATCGACCCGCACAGCCCTGACGCGGCAGAACAGATGGCACACCACATCGCTGAACTCACAGCCGACAACGAACTCAACCAGCGCATAGGGAAAGAAATGGAGCAATACGCACGCACACATTTCGACCCAACCCTACTCACAAACCAAATGATGCAGCTATACAAACGCCTCGCCGGCAACATCTGAACACAACCGACACGAAACAAAACAACACACAATATGTCAGACATTATTATAAAAGAGGTAAAGACAAACAAAGACCTCGACCGTTTCATACAATTCAACTACGACCTCTACAAAGGCAACCCATACGCCGTACCAGAACTCTACATCGACCTGAAAGCGACCTTCTCGCCAAAGAAAAACGCCGCACTCGAGTTCTGCGACTTCCAGCTCTTCACTGCCGAACGAGACGGGAAAACAGTCGGACGAGTCGCTGCCATCATCAACAACCGCGCAAACGAGGCGTGGAACACACTCAACGTGCGATTCGGATGGATAGACTTCATCGACGACTATGATGTCAGCTCTAAACTGCTCGACACAGTGGCAGAATGGGGAAAGGCACGCGGAATGAACACCATGCAGGGACCGATGGGATTCATCGACTTCGACAGAGAAGGAATGCTCATAGAGGGATTCGACAAAATAGGCACCATGTCCACACACTACAACTATCCATACTATCCAGAACACATGCAACGCTACGGCATGGAAAAGGAAATCGACTGGATAGAAAGGTTAGTGCAGGAACCGGAAAAAGTGCCAGAGAAATTCGCGCGAATAGCAGAAATAGCAGCGAAACGCTCCAACCTGCACGTCAAGAAGCTAAAAAACATGAAAGAGGTGCACGAAAAAGGCTACGGAAAGAAAATCTTCGACCTCATCAACGAGAGCTACTCGCCGCTCTTCGGCTACTCACGACTCACCGAGAAACAAATCCAGCAACTCGTCAATACATACCTGCACCTCATCGACCTACGTATGCAGACACTCGTCATGAACGAGGACGAAGAGCTCGTAGGCGTCGGACTGTCAATGCCAAGCATCGTGAAAGCACTGCAGAAATCAGGCGGAAAACTGTTCCCCTTCGGATGGTGGCACCTGCTGAAATCACTCAAGTGGAAACACGAAGAATGTGTCGAGCTGCTGCTCATCGCAGTGCGGCCCGACTATCAAGGCAAAGGCGTCAACGCACTGCTCTTCAACGACCTCATACCCATCTACGGCAAGATGGGATTCAAATGGGCTGAGACAAACCCGCAGCTCGAAGACAACTACCAGTCAGCCGCACAATGGGAATACCTCAGCCCCAAAATCGTGAAACGCCGCCGCTGCTTCCGCGTCGCCCTCACCTGATTTTCACCATCCAACCATGACCATACTCGCCATCACAACCGGCGCATGGATCACACTCGCCATTGTCCTCGCCCTCTTCGCCTCGCTGTCTTTCACGCGCATCCGCACCGAGGCGGCGTTCCTCTATGCCATCGCAGCACTCTTCGTCACTGGCATCCTCGACGCGAAAGAGGCATTCGGAGGCTTCAGTTCAGAATCCGTCATCGTCGTAGCAGTCCTCTACATCGTCATTGCAGGCATGACCTACACCGGCGTGCTGAACCTCATCGTGCGCTATCTAATGGGCACGCCGCGCACACTCTCGCGCGCCATGGTGCGCCTCATGCTGCCCGTAGCCGCACTGAGCTCCGTACTCTCCAACACCACAGTTGTCGCGCTATTCGTCAACGTAGTGAAAATCTGGTCGCGTAAGCTCAACATACCGCCATCAAAACTCCTCATACCGCTCTCATACGCCTCATGCATGGGAGGCGTATGCACTCTCGTCGGCACACCGCCAAACCTCATCATCAGCGGTCTATACACCGACACGACAGGCATACCGCTCAGCATTCTCACGCCAACCATCAGCGGACTGTTCTGCCTCGCTGTCGGCATAGCCACGCTGGTCATCATGCAACGCCTCCTGCCTGTCAGACAGTCGCCGCTCGACCATGGCGCGGCGGAAGACTACACCGCCGAACTCAGCGTCGCATCAGACAACCCCAACATCGGCATGACATACAGCGAAGCCGGAATACTCGCCCCCGCAGACAGCACGACAGCAGCCGTCACACCACTCGCCGTGAAACGTTTCGACAACATCATAGAGACCGATGACATACCAGGAAGCTTCGTCATGGGCGGCGACCGCCTCATCGTGACAGGCTCAACAGACACCATCCTCAACCTCTGCCGACGCTACGGGCTGCGCAACGATTATCTCAGCGGCGTCATGGCAAGCGAGGGACTGCCGAAAGGCGTGCGCGGCGCTGTCACTGCCATGCTCATCATGGTGGCGATGGTCGCGCTGTCAGCACTCGGCGTCATGTCGCTTCTGCAGTCGTGCGTCATTGCTGCAATAGCCATGACAGCATTGCGCCTCTGCTCAGTCAGCCAGGCGTTGGACAGCATCAACTTCAACATCCTCATCGTCTTCGCCGGAAGCGTCTGCATCGGAAAAGCCATCGAGAGCACCGGATTGGCTGATCTGCTCGCACAGAACCTGCTCGCAGTCTGCGGACCAAACCCGATCATCGTCCTAACGGCAATATGCCTCGTCGGCACCTTCGTCACCGAATTCATCTCAAACACTGCCGCTGGAGCAATGTTCTTCCCTATCGCGATGTCCGCGGCACAGACACTCGGCGTCAATCCCCTCACTTTCTGCGTCGCACTCATGGTCAGCGTATCATCCAGCTTCGCCACTCCGATAGGCTCTCCAACACACATGCTCGTCTATGTTCCGGGAGGATACAGATTCTCAGACTTCGCACGCATCGGCCTCGTTATGAATATCGTCATCCTCGCAGCCAACATCTTCATCACCACACTCGTCTTCCCGCTCTGACAACAGAAGCCACACGACGATTACACAAAACAACAGATGAAGGCGGAAATGTCGCTCGACGCAGACGAAGTGGCAATATACGACATAAAAAACAGGCGACAGGACGAAGAAAAGAAAAATATCTGAACTCGCATATACAAGACAAGGCATCACGCAGACAAACCTGCATGATGCCTTATCTCGTATGTATCAGAGACTTCATTGACGACATGAAAGTCGCGGAATCAGAAAGAAGGAAGACTGGAGAAAGTGAGGAAATCGAACAATATGTATGACATGAAAAGCAAAGTAATGAGGAAAAATGAAGAAAAAAACAAACAGAAAAAGCAAAAAAAACGAGAAAAGTGTTACATTTTGCGGTTTATGTGGTATATTTTGATACAAAAAAAATAATTATACGTAATTTTCAACGGTTTAACGACTTAATTCATTACCTTTGCAGAAATAAGAAAAAGAAAAGTCAGTCAACGTTTGATATCGGAAAGATAAAGAAAGAGGATCGGCTTAGTCTGAATAAAGCTTTTGTCAAACCGCGTATGTGGCGAGCTACATATAAAAAAAACTATCGACATGAAAAGAGCTAACCTATTGAAAGACACTGTAAACACACAGCTGTTCAGCGCAAAGAGAGAAATCCCGAATATGAATTTCAATGCCTGTCTCTATGATTCGTATGAAGAGTTAAGACAACCATTGAACAGTATTTTCAACGACGGCTACGCCCTCGTCACTGTCTGCGGTGGATCCGGCGTGTTTGAGAAAGACGACATGGAATATGTTCTCCGTTCGGGCCATGTCTTCTTTATCGCGATGCGAGACATAGCAGGACTGCATGCCGGCACCGGCTTCAACATCCGCGGATGCTGCATGACGGCTGAATATGTCAATCTTATTCTCCAGGAGACACCGCTAAACATACCCTTGCTGTGCAACCTGAAGGAGAGACTTCTCATTCGCGTGACGGACGAGGACATGGATGTCTTCCGAATGATGCATGAACTGCTGAAGAACGTTGCTAAGAAGCCCACCTCCGAACTGAAGAACACGATGACGCACAATCTCTTCATCACATTCTCTATAGAGGTCTATATGATTTGCGAGGCTTGCAACCGCGACCTTGCGCCTGAAAAGATGTCTTACAATGCTGCCGCTACGATTTTCAAGAGATTCATAGAAATCATGCAGATGTCAGAGAAACCCATACACACAGTGAGCGAAGTGGCGGAGCAACTGAACATCACGCCGAAATACTTCTCTACGGTATGCAAGCAAATAACGGGACGCACGGCTCTCGACATCATCAACGCTGAGCTTGTGAACAACGCCCGGCTGCTGTTGCGCAACCCTCAGACCTCCATCAAAGAGGTTTCTGTCAGGCTCGGCTTTGCAAACCAGTCGCACTTCGGCACTTTCATGCGCCGCAACGCAGGTATGTCACCGCTGAAGTACAGGCAGAAGCTTCTGAACGAAAGCCGCCAGGCTTAACAGCCAAAAGAGATTCAGAAGTGGCATGACGTATCACCTCTGCAAGCTCACAGACAGCCTGCAAGTCTTCTGACATATAACGAGAAATAATCTAAGCCGCTGCATCTCACGGAACGACGTGGATGCAGCGGCTTTGTTATGGAGGGGTCTGTATATGCCGGATATTGCCGGCTGTCGCCTTAGCGGCGGCAGGCCGGGGATGTTTATTTCTCTGCTTCAGCAGCGATGAGGTTCTTTATCTTGCGGCCGAGTGTGAGGTAAGCCACAGGTGCAGCGACAAAGATAGAAGAGAGTGTACCGAAGATGACACCGAGAATCATCGCGAACGAGAAGCTGCGTATGCTGTCACCGCCGAGGATGAAGATACAGAGCAGCACGAGCAATGTAGA
>CALZMB010000063.1 GCA_945788485.1 uncultured bacterium
ATGTGATTTTCTTCAGAAACTCCGAGATGGGGAAGAGTGCTCTCGAGCATAGCCACCGCGACACGTTGTTGCGTGTGATATGGAAGAGCAGCGCCTCTCTTGGCAGGGTGAAGATGTTGTCTTGCAGCTCCTTCAGGTTGTGTATGCGCACCATCGGCTCCAGCGTTTGCGCGTTGCGGAAGATGAAGTCTCCGAAGCCGAACTTGTGCAAGATGATTTTCCGCAGGTCATGGTCGAGCGATTTCGAGTTCTTGTCGATGAACATCGCGTCGCACTCCACGGCATATTTCACGTTCGCGTTCTCTGACGAATCGAGTATGATGGGCAGGAAAGGGTCGCGCGCCCTCACCGCCTTCATCAGCCTCACGCCGGCGTCGGCAGCCGCCTCGCCATCGGCAGCCATCGGGAATCGGCAGTCGGAGATCAGTCCCATCGTGTTGTCGGCATATCTCTCGTACAGCTCCCACGCCTCGGCATAGTTGCGCGCCAGCACAATCTTCGGCCTGCCCCTCATGCGCAGCGTCTCCAATGTGTTGTTCAGCGCCTCCGTGGCGAAGTCGAGCGACTGCTGCAGCACGAATTTGTAGAGCATCGGCAGGAACGACGAATAGAAGCGCACGTTGTCTTCGACGAGCAGAATCATCTGCACGCCCGCCTTCACGTCGTTCTCGAGGTTCATCTTGTCCTCAATCAGTTTGATGATAGAGAGCAGCAGCTCCGTGTTGCCTAACCAGCAGAAGACATATTCGAAGGCTGAGAGGTCTTCGTCTCTCATGCGCTTCGACACGCCGTGCGAGAATGGCGTCAGCACCACGATGGGCACCTGCGGCGACGTCACCTTTATGTCGCGCGCGATGTCGAAGACGTCGTTCGAGTCCGTCCCCGGCATGCAGATGACGAGGTCGAACTGCCGTTCTTCCATCAGCGCCACCGCCTCGTCGCGCGAGGCGGCCCGGAAGAAGCGCGGCGGGTAGCGCAGCCCCAGCTTCGAGTATTCCTCAAACAGTTTCTCGTCGATACGCCCGTCGTCCTCCAGCATGAAGGCGTCGTAGGGGTTGGCGACGAGAAGTACGTGGAAGATGCGGCGCTGCATCATCGACATGAAGTCGGTGTCGCGCAGCGTGAGTTTCCCGCTGTCGTATGTGGTTGTCGTTTGCATAAGAAGGGTCGTTTCGTTCAGATGAGAGTTAGCAAAGCGCAAAGTTATAAAAAAAAGCCGGGACGCGACCCGCCTCCGGCAAAAAAAATGTTAAACGGCATCACTCCCGCTGTTTTCCGCCTCGCCGCCAGACCCCTCCGTTATATGTGCGGCTCACTTGCTGTTTGTGCCCGATGGTATCTTGGAGGCTGCAAAAACCCTGCCGCGATATGAAAAATCTTTACAACGGGAAATCTTGGTTTTAACATTTCATAATGCCGTTTCCGCCCCCGAAAAGGCTGTTTTTGCCGTCGCCATGCAGCAGGATTGTCAAAGTGAGCGTGCAAAATAGTCAAAGTTGGCGTGCAAAATAGTCAAAGTTGGAGGCAAAGACAGTCTTTGTCACTACCCGAAATTGACTGTTTTGGCAGGAAAAATAGCGTTTTTGCATATCCGAAACAGTGTGTTTTACATCGTTTCTGAAGCTAACGTGTTGTGTTGCAACGTCTTATGTAAATCGTGAAATACTGCGCTGTACGACAGCTCTGCTGCACTCAGAATTCTACAGACGATTCTCGCGAATTTGAAATCACAAGACATTGTGAATATCTCCCATGTATTTTTGAGTTTGGAGACAACCGTGCGCCGAGCCTGCATATATCCGAACACATGGCGGATTGCCGTCACATATATCGGCTATTTCCTCCTATTCTTGTCTATCTCCTACGAAGCCTTCCGTGGTTGCCGAAGGATAATAAAGTGCAAACGCTCCGAGGGAGGGCTCACTCGATTTGAGCGCGCCTATCATCTCTTCATCGCCCTGTCGTTCCTTGTCTTGCTGATGACCTGTTTCGGGGTGAATATGCTGCTCAGCGGCCTGCATTCGTACGCATGACATCGAACGCTGATGCCTTGTCGTGGAATGCGAAAACGCGAAACGGGGCGTGCCTCTGAATCTGAGGCCCGCCCCGTTTGAGTCGTTGTGTTATGCCGTGCCGTTGTCGCAGCGGCGATGTGTTATTCTGCCGTGTCGTCTTGAGCGGCTTTCTTCGCTGTTGTCTTCTTCGCTGTTGTCTTCTTCGCCGTTGTCTTCTTCACGGCGGTTTTCTTTGCAGCCGGCTTCTTCGCCGTCTTCTCTGCCGGAGCGTCTTCTGCGTCGGGGAGGAGCTTGGCGAGTTTCGCCTGCAGGCGTTCAATCTCTTTCTTCTGCTTCTCCATCTCCGTGTTCTGGTTGGTGATGGTGGTGAGCATATTCTCGAGTTCTTCGTTCTCTATGCCGCCGTAGAGTGCGCGTACGCGGCTGATGAAGTCGCCGAGGATGTTCATGTAGTTGGTGAAGGCGTCGAATGGCCCGTCATAGATGCCGCGGTCGATGTTGGCGTTAGAGGGTTTCGTCGTCATGAAGCGGAAGTTGTTACTTGCCTGCAGATAGTCCCAGTCTTGCAGCAGACGCGGGTCTTTGGCGATGAGGAGGCGGTCGGCTACGCTGTAGAGCTTGTTGAACGCCTCTTTCTGCATCTGGTTGCCGAGCCATACGGAGCAGTCGCGCTCTTCGTCAACCCACGAGAGGGTGTCGGGCACGTCGAGCGTGCCGACCGACGGCATGGCGTCGAAGATCTCTGTCGGCGTAGCCCATTCGAGACCGCGCTCTTGCGCGAAGTGGGGGAGGGCTTTGATGAAGTCGAGGATATGCGACGAGAGGGGTTGCGATATGCCGAGGGCGGAGAGTTCCATGAAGATGTTGACAACCTGTTCTTGCTCTGGGCATGAGGCGATGTCGTTGATGAACTTGTCTGCCATGAGGGGATAGCCGGGCCATGCGGTGTTGTTGAAGCGGAGCGAGATGTCGTCAGAGAGGTTGACATCGCGGAGGAGGAGCTTGAGCGAGGGCGCGAGGGCGCAGTTATAGACGTAGTGTGGCGATTTCCATCCGAGGACGTGTTTCGCGCCTTCGGTGAGCATGCCTTTATAGCCGAGCGAGGCTACGGTGGCGCCAATATCATCGGTGTAGATGAGGGAGGAGTTGCGTGCCACCTGAGGACGTTTGCCGAAGACCTCTTGTATCTTGTCGGACATCTTCTCGATGTCGCGTTTGAAGCTGTCTTCGTTGACGAGGCCGGCGAGGCCGTGCGAGTAAGGCTCAGTGAGGAACTCCACGCGCCCGCTCTCGTTGAGCTTCTGAAGTTTCTCAAGCACGGCGGGGGCGTGCATCTCAAGCTGTTCCATGCCGACGCCTGAGAGGGAGAAGGCGACTTTGAAGCCGGGGTAGGTGTCCATCATCTCGCTGAGCGTGTCGAGGGCGGGGAGGTAGGAGTTCTCGGCTATGTAGTTGATGCTGCGCTCGTTCTCGTAGTCGTCGTAGTAGTAGTGGTCGGTGCCGATGTCGAAGAAACGGTAGCGTTTGAGATGTGTGATCTGGTGTATCTCAAAATATAGGCATATTGTTTTCATGTTGAATGAATAATTAATAATGAATAATTAATAATTATTAATGAATATAATTCTGCAGATACTGTTCGTTGTCGAAATATCCGTTCTGCATGAGCTGGTCGTAGCACTGGCGTATGCGGAGCCCGACTTTCTGCCATGTAATCTGATCGACCTCCTTGATGCCTTCTTCGGCGATGTAGCGGTGGAAGCCGTCGTTGGTGCAGAGAGAGTAGATGGCGTCTGCCATGGCGTGAATGTCCCAATAATCGACTTTAAGGACGTTGGTGAGGATTTCGCCGCATCCCGACTGTTTGGAGATGATGCTGGGGCAGCCGCACTGCATGGCTTCGAGGGGAGCGATGCCGAAGGGCTCGCTGACGGACGGCATGACGAAGACATCGGAGTTCTTGTAGCACTCATAGACTTGCTTGCCGCGCTGGAAGCCGGGGAAGTGGCAGCGGTCGGCAATGCCGTAGGCGGCTGCCAGCTCTATCATCGCGTTCATCATGTCGCCTGAGCCGGCGAAACAGAAGCGTATGTTCTTTGTGCGTTGCAGGACGAGGCGCGCCGCTTCGATGAAGTATTCGGGACCTTTCTGCATCGTGATGCGTCCGAGATAGGTGACAACTTTCTCGCCCGGAATCTTGCGGGGCTCGATGTTGCGGTATTCTTCAGAGAGAGGATAGACGGCGTTGTGCATGGCTACGCATTTGCGCGGGTCTTGATGATATTGGTTGATGACCGTCTGCCGTGTGAGTTCTGAGACGCACATGATGCAGTCGGCGTGGTCCATGCCGTTTTTCTCGATAGAATAGACGGTGGGGTTGACTTTGCCGCGCGAGCGGTCGAAATCGGTGGCGTGAACGTGTATGCAGAGAGGTTTGCCGCTGACCATCTTCGCGTGTACGCCGGCAGGGAAGGTGAGCCAGTCGTGGGCGTGGATGAGGTCGAACTGCTCTGAGCGCGCGAGGACGCCCGCGATGATGGAGAAGTTGTTGATCTCGTCGTGCAGATTTGACGGATAGCCACCGGCGAAGCCCATGCAGCCGAGGTCGTCAAGACCTTGCATATAATTGAAGTCTGAGTAGATGTGGTCGCGGTAGCGGTAGTAGTCTTCGGCGGTGTGGCCGACGAAGCGGTGGCGTATGTCGTCGTATTTCACGTCGCGCCATGCGATGGGCACTTGCGACATGTTGACGATGTTGAGGAACTTCTCTTCGTCGCCGCAGGGCTTGGGCATGCAGAAGGTGGTCTCGATGTCGCCTTGCAGGGACAGGCCTTTCGTGATGCCGTAGGATGCGACGGCGAGGCCGCCGTATATTTTAGGAGGGAATTCCCATCCGAACATCAATACTTTCATTGTTGTTTTCCTCCGTGGGTTTTTGTGGGTGGATATTGATTAGCAGGTGTATGTTTCGAGCAGTTTTGACATCCGCAGCAGGGCGGCGACATTCATGGCGAAAGCTGAGCCGCCGCGGCCAGAGAACGGCGGGTTGCCGTCGAAGAGCTCGGGCATGGTGCCGATGGCGTGGTAGAACATCTCGTCTTCGAAGCCTACCATCTGTCTGAGCACGAACGAGAGGCGTGAGCGTTTGAAGATCTTGAGCACTGCCTCAAGGTAGAAGCATCCGAGCCATGGCCATGCAGTGCCTTGATGGTAAGCCCAGTCGCGCTGGTTCTGTGTGCCGACATAAAGCGGGTTGTAGGCACCGCTCTTCGGCGAGAGGGAGCGCAGGCCTTTGGGAGTGAGAAGCTCGCGTGTGCAGAAGTCGAGGACGGACTTCTGCTGCTCGGGAAGGAGCGGGGAGTATTCGAGCGCGACGGCGAACACCATGTTGGGGCGCACCTCGACATTCGGCACACCGTTATCGACATAGTCCCACAGGTAGCCGCTCTCGTTGACGAAGACGCTGCGGAAAGCTTCGGCAACGCGCTGAGCCTCAGCTTCCATCTGCTGCACGGTGCCGCTGTCGCCGCGTTTCTCTGCCATGTTGGCAGCGAAGCGGAGAGTGTTGTACCACAGGGCGTTGATCTCTACGACGAAGCCCGAGCGCGGGATGACGGGTTTGCCATAGACGCTGGAGTTCATCCATGTCATGGAGCGCTCATGGCCATCGATGGCGAGGAGACGGTTGTCGGAGACGGTGATGTTGGGATGCCGGCCGGAGAGGATGGTCTGGATGATGTTGTCGAGAAGGGGGCCGTAGAGGCGGTGGCACTGCTCGCGGCCCACCTTGCGGGCATATTGCTGTATTGCCCATGCTGCCCAAAGCGGCACGTCAGGCTGCTCTATCTCTGCTATGTCATACTGCAGCGGCTTGCCGATGAGAAAATCGTCGAGGGCCTGGCCTGCGGTCTTCATGAAGAGCTCGAACCGCCCGACGTCTTCGATGGCGAGCGTCAGGCCGGGCAGGGAGATGAAGGTGTCGCGGGCGCGGCATTTGAACCACGGGTAACCCGCAAGGATATAGTCGCCGTCTGGCTTGTTGATGAAGAACTGGTGGGCGGAGGAGATGAGGGTGTGGTAGAAGTTGTCGCGCGGCGGACGGCTTGCCGTCTCGCTGTCGAAGAGTTTCTTCAGAGATGCCGCCTTGGATTTTGTGGTGGAACCGGCGAAGACGATGCTCTCGCCCTTCTTTATCTCCATCTCGAAATAGCCGGGGACGTAGAGGTCTTCCTTGTAGGCATAGCCGCGCTCCTGCTCTTTCGGATATTCGATGCCGCGATACCAGTCGGGGGAGAAATGGAATGTGTTTTTCTTCGAGAACTGCATATACAGGCGCGGGTAGCCTTTGTACATGCAGGTGGAGATGCCGTTCTCCACCTCGCGGTAGTCGCGCGACGCTACGCCGTTCTCATGCGCGAGGTCGTTGACGTTGCGGAAAGCGAGGAAGGGACGGAAGCGCAGTAACGTCTGCGAGGTGCCCTCTTCGAGGGTGTAGCGCAGCAGGATGCGGTCTTCATGGTGCTGGAAGATGAGCTCTTTGCGCAGGACGACGCCTCCAACGCGGTAGATGGTGGTGGGCACGATGTCGCAGTTGAAGCTGCGGATGTATTTGTGCCCGTTAGGCGAATAGGCGTTGCCTTGATATTTGTGCAGGCCGAGATTGAACTCCACGTCGTGTTGCACCACGCTGCAGTCGAGCGACGAGAGCAATACGTGGTTGTCATCGTCAATCTCGGGCACAGGCGTGACAAGCAGGCCGTGATATTTGCGGGTGTTGCAATCGACGAGTGTCGAGCAGCTGTAGGCGCCCGAACGGTTGGTGCGGAGCAACTCTTTCTGCATCACTGCCTGAAGGTTGGTCATGGTGGCCCTTTCAAACTTCAGATAACTCATAAGCGTATGGTTAAGGTTGTGTATTTGATGGTTTATGAATAGTATAGTTAGTTTATACGGCAAAGTTAGTAAAAAATACTTAGACGTGGAAAGAAAAAAGTGTGTTTTTTTCGGTTTGTATGTGTTTTTTGCGGATTATGAAACGATTTTGGCAAAAAAATGCCCGTTTTCTTGTGCAATTGTTTGCATTTGGGTGTAAAAAAAAGTTGACCGCCCTTGCATGGCCGGTCAACTCGTCATATGTTCAGAAGTGTTATGATGTCTTCCACACGGCGGCTGAGGGGTTGTGTGCCGTCAATCCAGTGTATGGTGACGCCGCGTCGTTCCATGCCTCGGAACCATGTCATCTGCCGTTTCGCGAACTGGTGTATGTGTATCTCTAACTGCGTGAGCATGTCGTCGTAGGAACGTTGCCCGATGACGTATTCCGTGACATATTTGTATTCGAGACCATAATATATGAGGTCTTCTGCCGCGACGCCCTCGTCAAGCAGACGGCGTATCTCGTCTGTCATGCCTTCGCCGATGCGTTGTCTGAGGCGCGCTGAGATGCGTTCGCGGCGCACATCGCGCGGGATGTCAACGCCGACAACGAGTGTGGGGATGTCGGGGAAGGGGCGGTCGGCGACGGGATGGAGAGCGTTGTATTGCTCAATCTCTATGGCGCGAATGGCGCGTTGCGGCGAATCGACATCGGTCTTGTTGTGCATGTCAGAGTGGTTCTGCTCTTTCAGACGCATGAGGATGGCGGTCAGCTCGTCCATCGTCTTCTGCGACAGTTCTTCGCGCAGAGCCTCGTTTTTCGGAACGGGGGACAGGTTGTAGTTCCTCACGACGGATTCGACATATAGCCCCGAGCCGCCGCAGAGGATAGGGAGGGCATGGCGGCTGCCAATGTCGGCGTATGCCTTCAGGAAATCTTCCTGAAAACGGAAGATGTTATATTTCTCGCCGGGGTCGCAGATGTCTATGAGATGGTAGGGGATGTCGAGGACGGTGTCGCCGTCATGGACGCGGTAGTCGCAGAGGTCTTTGCCTGTGCCGATGTCCATGCCGCGATATACCTGGCGCGAATCGCCCGAGATGATTTCGGCAGAGATGCCGCGGCGTGTGAGAGTGGCGGCGACATGGGCGGCGAGCGATGTCTTGCCGCTGGCTGTGGGACCTATGATGGTGAGCATTGGCGTAGGATGGTGTGGGTTGGGAATTCGGAATGACGGGTGAGGGAATGCGGACAGGAGAATGTCATTGCGAGTGATGGCATGTGGTGCAGACATATCTGCGGGAGAGGTTGACGGCGGTGCGGAAAGTCACTGCGCCGCTGTGCTGATGAAGGATTCCGGGCAGATTGTCGGTTATCCCTGTTCCGAGAAGCTTGAGCAGAGCCTCTTTCTTTGTCCAAAGGATGGTGAAGGCGAGGTCTGCCGCTTCAGCAGGAGAGAGGCTGGGATATTCCGGATAGGCGGTGGAGAACAGGCTGGCAAACTCGGTTTCAGACAATGTGTGCCTTGCCAGGGTCTCGTTGTATCTGCCAAGACTCTCCACGTCAACGCCTACAGGATGGCTGTCAACGGCGCAAGCGACAGCCTGCGGGCAATGGCTGATGTTGAAATGTATGTCGGGATGTCTTGCCAGAGATGGCTTTCCGTGTTCGCCGATGCACACCTCAATGTCGTCTGTTATGCCATATCTCTCGGCAAGCATCTCTTGCAACAGGGCGAACGCCAGAGCCGATTGGCGGCGGCAGCGTTCAGACTTATACCTCATCACAACATCCTGACGCCATAGAGGCAGCCGTCGTATGATGTCAGACATCTCTGAGGGTGTGAGGTCGTCTATGTCGTCGCGTATCTTCAGCATACGTTCAGTTCTGTTTCAACCATGTTTGTCAGTTCTACGAATTGTGCAACAGTCAGCTGTTCAGGGCGTTTTGTCATTATGTCCTGCGCGAAGAACTCCGGCCTTGCGGGCTTCTCGCTGTTGAAGATCTGTTTCAGCGATACGCGCAGCATCTTGCGGCGTTGGTTGAAGACAGCCTTCACCACACGTTTGAACAGCTGCTCGTCGCAGCCGAGGTCTGTGACCTTGTTGCGTGTCATGCGTATGACGGCCGACTTTACCTTTGGAGGCGGGTTGAATACCGTTTCGTCAACAGTGAAGAGATACTCCGTGTCGTACCATGCCTGTATCATGACAGACAGGATGCCGTAGGCCTTGTTGCCCGGTTCGGACGCTATGCGCAGCGCAACCTCACGCTGTATCATGCCCGTACAGCACGGTATGAGGTCTTTGTTGTCAAGCATCTTGAAGAATATCTGCGAAGAGATGTCGTAAGGATAGTTCCCTGTCAGCACAAACTGCTTTCCGCCGAACACCTCGCGGAGGTCCATGCGGAGGAAGTCTCCGGAGATTATCTGCGGCTGGAAGTCCGGCCATCGCTCGTTGAGATAAGCCACGCTCTCCTTGTCTATCTCCACCACCTTGAACGGACGGGGCTTCTGCTTGAGATACTGCGTCATCACACCCATGCCCGGACCGATTTCCAGGACTGGTATTTCTGGATATGCATCGACGGTGTCGGCGATGCGCCGCGCGATGCCGAGGTCTGTGAGGAAGTGCTGGCCGAGCTGCTTCTTTGCTTTTACTTGTCTCATGTCTTTGGCGTTTAGTTTTCTCTGTAGAAGTCAAGGGCCTCGTAGATCTCGTCTCTTGTGGCAGTCTGGTTGATTTCTATTCCGCCGACGGATGAGAGGAGCGTGAAGTTTATGATGCCGGCAGTGTTCTTCTTGTCGTGCGTCATAAGCTCAAAGAGGGTGGGGTAGTCGTCGCAAGTGACAGCCATCTTGCCGTAGCAGTCGTTTATGTAGCGGACTGTCGTGTGCATAATGTCCGTAGGGAATCCCGCCTTCACGCACGAGAGGTACAGCTCGCAGACTATTCCGTAAGCCACTGCATAGCCGTGAGGTATAGGCGTTATCCCGGCAGCCTGTTTCCCGTCGATGCGTCTGCCGTGGCTCATAGCGAAGCTCTCGAATGCGTGTCCGACGGTGTGTCCGAGGTTCAGGGCCTTCCGCAGACCATGTTCGAGAGGGTCTATCTCCACCACGTGTTCTTTCACAGCCACCGATTCTGCCACCATGCGTTGGAGAGCCGTCAGGTCAGGCCGGCTTATGTCAAACTCCACCAGCTCTTTCCACATGTCTGTGGTGTCAGGGTTGATGAGTCCGTGTTTCAGCATCTCGGCATAGCCGGAGCGCATCTCTGTGTCGGAGAGCGTATCGAGGAACTGTGTGTCGAGAATCACGACATCCGATGTGTTGAACACTCCCACCTCGTTTTTCAGCCCTCCGAAGTTGATGCCTGTCTTTCCTCCCACCGAAG
>CALZMB010000064.1 GCA_945788485.1 uncultured bacterium
CGTTGTACATCTGCTCCTGCGGAGAGAGTGTGCGGATGCCTGCCGGAGCGTTGAAAGAGAGCGTGTCGCGGTAGTGGCGCGATACAATCTCTTTCGCTTCTTCCTCTGTCGCTATGCCTGCCCACATCGCCATGAAGCCGCTCCATACGCTGAGCCGCTGTATGAGGCAGTCGTACTGCCGCGGCTGCCCGACATGGAGAAACAGCTCGCCGGGCTTCACGCCGTTTACTGCCGGTGCCTCGACAGGCAGCAGGTTGAGGTCAACACTGTAGTAGAAGCCGTCACGCTTGTCCCAGCAATGCTCACGTATGCTCGCCTTCAGCGTCTCGGCTTCACGGCGGAACTGTCTGGCAATCTCCTCCATCTTCAGACGTGTGGCGAGATAGTCCATTGCGCACAGCTCTTTGTACATCAAGGCGTTGAGGAAGATTGAGCCGGAACTGCCGTGCGGGCGGTAGAACGTGCTCGGGTCGTTATCTACGCCTATCGCCTCGTCTGTCTGCCAATACATCAGACCCGTCGCACGGTGGCGGTGGTAGTTGAGATACAAATCTACAAAGGCCTGGAGCTTGTAGAATTCTTCGCGGAGCCATTCAGCGTCGCCGTTCATGTTGCGCACGATGAAAGCCGCATGTTGCGCAATAGTGGGCTTGTGCATGTTCGACTTCCATGGGTTGCGCTTGGCGAGCATCTCCTCACGTGACGGCGCGTCGCGCTCTATCCATATCGGAATCCATCCGTCCATGCCGCCGTAGTGCAGGGCGTTCAGCACACAACCCTGCTCGTATCGCAGAGCTTCGTCGCAATCTTGCCTTGTGCCGTGCTCAAGCAGAATCTGACGCAAGGCGATGTTGCTGAGCCATGAATCCCAGTCCCATAGCATATCGAGATATTGGCTGCTGCCGGGGGCGAGGAAAGGGAAGACGAGCGAGCGGCCTGCCTCGCGATACATGCCTTTCATGTCACGATAGATATGTTTGCGACACAGTTCGGCGTATCGTTTCACATTTGTTTCATTGCGCTCCGGCATCTGTGACATCGCTGGCGATGCGACAGAAAAGACGGCTGCAAAAAGCAGAAGCCTGGAAAGTGTGCTTATTGTTTTCATGGATTTCGGAAAGATGGCAGGTTGGTATTCTGAAAAAACTAACTGTTCTTCAACTTAAACCTTATTCTTTTCACCACTCTCAGCCTGTATGTCTTCACCGTTTTTCCTGCTGCGGTGATTGAACTTGACGGAGCGAAAGAGAAAGTTGACTGTGCATCGTTGCATAGATAGCGCACGTTGCCGTTTGTGTCTGTTGCCGTGAGCTGTGTGAGCGATGCGACGGCAAGCGCGGCGTTAAGGTTTGGCAGGGCATTGCCTCCCCATTTCTCTTTCATGCCGCGTGCCTCGTCTGTCGTGGGGATGTGCCAGCCTGTCAGCTCGTCTTCAGCATACTGCTGCGCTATATTCTGTGCGACGTAAGGGTCTGACTCGTAGAATGCCGATGTCATGCCCGTCCATTCCTCTCTGCTCATGAGCAGCATCTCAGCAGGGTTGCTGCCCTCTTCGCTGAGTTGCAGCATCACGACGTGTCCGTTCCATAATGTCCCTGGGGCCGGCAGGCTGCCTGCCTCTACAAGAGGAATGTCCGGCATATTGTCGAAGGCGTTGTTGCCCGACGGACCGAACGAGAACGTCCCGTCAACCTCTGGCTTCCATTCGCCTTGCGCTATGTCTCCGGTTATCTCCGACATGCCGCTTTCTCCGCCTTTGTAGGTGCCGGTGAAAGAGTAGGGCACTGCGGCGGTAAGTCTGTCGGCATAGACAACGCTGTATGTCTCCGTGCCGCTATGCGTAGAGATGCATATCGAGATGTTGGTGAGGTCTGCAGCACTCGGATAGACGTATGCCGTCCTGGTGCTCCATGTCCCGGCAGAGGTCTTGCTGCAAGGTATGGTGACGGTGGCAGAGCCGCTGTATGTCCCGTCTTGCGACAGGCTGTTGCTGAGAGGCGACAGCTGTACGCTGACGTTCGTGGCTTCTGCCGCTACGCCGTCCAGAGTGACGTTGACGCTTGCCACGGCGTATGACAGAATGATGTTCACTGTCGCTGCCTTTCCCTGTACTGAGAAATCTGCCCCGCCTCTGACGGCAGGCGTGGTGCTCCAGCCGTTGCTCATATCAATGCTATTGGCGACTGAGATGTGGTAGTCGCCGTCCTGAAGCTTCAGCTTTAACTTCTCCGATGCGTTGGCGACATCCTGTGTCGCCACTGTCGCGCCGTCTCTTGTTGTCACAGTGATATGCAGCGGGAAAGCGGTGCCGGTTGTTGTGGCGCGCGTCTGTATCGTCACGTCGTGACGGGTTCCGTTGCCGCCCTGCTCTTCACTGTTGTCCTCGTCCGGGATGAAGGCTTTCTCGCACGATGCGAAGGCGAGGCAGAGCAGCAGCAGCGTTATTGTCTTGCAGATGATGTTGTGTGTTCTGTAGTACATGGTTTTTGAGATATGTAATTGTTCTGCCCTGAAGAGAGAGCACATGCTTTCGTGTTTTGTCAGTCGCGTCTGAAGATGTCGCGTGTATATACTTTTTCCTTAACGTTGTCGAGACAAGAGTCGTAGCGGTTGGCGATGATGGCGTCAGCTTCATTCTTGAATTTCTCGATGTCATTCACCACGGTGGAACCGAAGAAGGTTGTGCCGTCTTCGAGTGTCGGCTCGTAGATGATGATTTCTGCGCCTTTCGCCTTGATGCGTTTCATGATGCCTTGAATGGCAGACTGGCGGAAGTTGTCGGAGTTGGATTTCATGGTCAGACGATAGACACCGATCACTGGGGCTTCTTCTTTCGTACCGTGTGCCGTGCTGCCGTACTGGTTCTGGGTGCTGTAGCCGTACCATCCCGCTTTCTGCAACACCGCGTCGGCGATGTAGTCCTTACGCGTGCGGTTCGATTCTACTATCGCCGTCATCATCTGCTGCGGCACATCCTGATAGTTGGCGAGCAACTGTTTCGTGTCTTTTGGCAGACAATAGCCTCCGTATCCGAACGACGGGTTGTTGTAGTGTGTGCCGATGCGCGGGTCGAGGCCGACGCCTTCTATTATTGCCTTGGCATCGAGACCCTTCATTTCGGCGTATGTGTCTAACTCGTTAAAATACGAGACGCGCAGCGCGAGATATGTGTTTGCGAAAAGCTTCACCGCCTCAGCCTCTTTCATGCCCATGAAGAGCACGTCGATGTTCTCTTTCAGCGCACCCTCTTTCAGCAGGCGTGCGAAAGTCTCTGCCGCCTCGCGAAGGTGATTGCCCATGACCCGTTTGATGGCAGCGTCCTCTTCGTCAAACTCCCGTCCTATCAGTTTCGGGTAGCCGACAATGATGCGTGAGGGGTACAGGTTGTCGTACAATGCCTTGCTCTCTCTGAGAAACTCTGGGGAGAAAAGCAGGCGCAGCTTGCGCTTCTCTGTCATGGCAGGAGATTGAGCCTCATCGTCAGCGAAACGTTTCGCATATCGGACATAGAGCGAACGGGTGTAGCCCACGGGAATGGTGGACTTGATTACCATCACTGCATTCGGGTTCACCTCAAGCACAAGGTCTATCACCTCTTCTACATGTGTCGTGTCGAAATAGTTCTTCACCGGGTCATAGTTCGTCGGCGCGGCAATGACAACATAGTCGGCGTCACGGTATGCAGACTTGGCGTCCAAGGTGGCACGCAGGCGAAGAGGCTTCTCGCGGAGATAACGCTCGATGTATTCGTCCTGTATCGGCGAACGGCGCTCGTTCAGCATATCAACCTTCTCCTTCACCACATCAACCGCCACCACGTCATGGTGCTGGGCAAGCAATGTGGCTATCGACAAGCCGACATACCCTGTGCCGGCGACGGCAATCTTCAAATCTTTATAGTCTTTCATAATTAGTTGTGTTTTTTTGCATAATGCGGCATACGGCTGCTTCCGCATGCCTCGTTTTAGACACAAAGTTATGAAAAAAAGTTAAGTGATACGACCTTGTGCCCGAAAAAAAAAGTTAAATGCACGAAAAACACTAACTTTGCTGCGCAATTATACAAACTGACTTATGCAAAACATATTATTACACTGTTGCTGCGCCCCCTGTTCGTCAGCCATCGTCGAGTGGATGCTTGCACATGACACTGTGCCGACACTCTATTTCTACAACCCGAACATCTATCCTGAGAAGGAGTATGTGATACGCAAAACAGAACTGATGCGCTTCGCCGCAATGCAGGGGCTGCGTGTCATCGATGATGATACGCAACCTGGCTGGAACTGGCAAACATGTCATGCAGGATGGCTTCGTGCTGTGGAAGGAATGGAAAACGAGCCAGAGCGTGGCGCACGGTGCTTGCAGTGTTTCAAACTGCGGCTGCTGCGTGCCGCAGAGACTGCCGTACGCGAAGGCATACATACCTTCACCACAACACTCGCTTCAAGCAGATGGAAAAGCCTCCAGCAAATCACAGAGGCGGGAGAGTGGGCTGTTGCGGAGGTTCTCAGACGCATCGACGACGGCACATTGCAAATCATCCCGCCAGCAGCACAACTGGACGAAAAGCCCTGCATCACTTTCGATGCCCGCAACTGGAGAAAAGGCGGATTGCAGCAGAGACGCAACGAGCTGCTGAAACAATACGGCTTCTACAATCAGCTCTACTGCGGCTGTGAGTTCAGCTTCAGGCAACTCGACAACTAATAGTATCAACTTGTCAACTTGTCAACTTGTTAACTCGTCAACTAATAATATCAACTTGTCAACTGTAAATAATAAGTTTTGCTTTCTAATTTGAAAGGATATATCTACGCTGCCATTGCCGCGGCAGCATACGGCACTAATCCTATCTTTGCCATACCGCTTTATGGTGATGGCATGGACGTCACGTCTGTTCTCGTTCTCAGATATGCGATGGCAGTAGTCATCATGTTTTTTATCATCGTCTGTCGTGACAAAGCAATCCTGAGGCATTTCGTTTCACTCACTGTAAAAGAGTGGCTGATACTCATCTCGATGGGTGTGCTCATGGCGATGTCGTCCATATTGCTCTTCGAGAGCTATCGTTATCTCCCTGCTGGCATCGCGTCAACTCTCTTGTTCTGCTATCCTGTCATTGTCGCGCTCATCATGTCGCTGTTTTATGGCGAGAGGCTAAGCCCGAAAGGCTGTCTATGTCTTGTAGTAGCCTTTCTCGGAGTGGCGGCATTGTCTAAAGATGACGAAGGGGGCACGATAAGCCTATATGGCATGATGCTCGTGATGTTGTCTTCTCTCTCATACGCCATATACCTTATATATATAAAGCGAGGTCCCATGCGTACTCTCTCCTCGTCTGTTGTCACTATGGCGGTGCTCGCAAGCGGATTCCTTGTCCTTGTCTTGCAGGCAATGGGGCAGGGTGGTGTCCTGATGCCTGTTGGCGCATACGCTTGGTTCAATGTCATCGGGCTTGGCCTCCTGCCTACTGTTGTGTCTCTCTGTTTCACTTCCTTGGCTATTCAGGAGATAGGAAGCACTACAACAGCCATCTTCGGAGCCCTTGAGCCGCTCACTGCCGTCTGTCTCGGACTTCTTGTCCTCGACGAGACGCTGACACTACGCATGGCAGCCGGAATGATTATGATCTTTTTTTCTGTCACTCTCCTCATGATGAAAAACAAACGGTAGCGGCACTGTCTTCACCTTTTTTTCTCATCTTCATCTGGTTTTTGTGTGCGGGTCTTTCTTATGTTCGTTGTCTTTTGACATGGGGTTTTGTTTGCTTGTCTGTTGTTTTGTGGCTGTCTGTTTTGCAGTTGACTTTTTTTCTGTGGCGTTATTCTGTGGTTCCCATTGCGGATGCAGATTGTCTTCTGGCATCTCTGCCATATCGAACTCTATTGGTTGGAATTTAATCTCTTCGGGTTTTAGAGGCACGATGTTGTCTTTCTGCACTTGCAGCTCAACCATTGCCACACCTGCCGACAACATTCCTATCTCGCGTGCGGCACGGTAAGAGAGGTCAATGATGCGTCCACGTTTGAAAGGGCCTCTGTCTGTCACTTTCACAACGACGGATTTCCCGTTCGACAGGTTCGTCACCTTCAGCATGGTGCCGAATGGATAGGTGCGGTGTGCGCACGTCAGGCTGTCATGGTGCAGGCGCGAGCCGTCGCTTGTGCGTGCTCCCGTGGCGCGTTTTGAATAGTATGTTGCCTTGCCCCGTTGTTGGGCGTGTGCTGTTGTGAAAAAGAAGAAAGACAGCAACAACGTCACACACAGCATGATGCAGTGTCTGTTTCTCTTGTTCTGCACTGCGTCTTTTTTGCTATGTTGTCTCGTTGCTGCTGTCCTCATTGATTTTATTTGGTTATGCGTATAGTGTAGTGCTGGTCGTTATACAACACCTTGTGCCATCATCGCTTTTGCCACCTTCATGAAGCCTGCGATGTTTGCGCCCTTCACATAGTCGATGTATCCGTCTGGCTGTTTGCCGTATTCTACGCAGGCGTCGTGTATCGACGACATGATGTAGTGCAGTTTGTCATCGACTTCGCGCTCTGACCATCCGAGACGCATGGAGTTCTGTGTCATCTCCAGACCTGATGTGGCAACACCGCCTGCATTGACAGCCTTGCCAGGCGCATAGAGGGTGTGCTGAGCCACGAAGAACTCTGCTGCTTCTGCCGTGCATCCCATGTTCGACACTTCAGCTACGCACTGCACGCCGTTCTCTACGAGCATACGCGCGTCATCTCCGTTCAGCTCGTTCTGTGTTGCGCATGGCAGCGCGATGTCACATTTAACCTCCCAAGGCTTCTTGCCTGGTATGAATTGTGAGCCTGGGAACTCGTCTGCGTAAGGTTGGCAGATGTCGTTGCCTGAAGCACGCAGTTCAAGCATATAGTCGATTTTCTCGCCTGAGATGCCGTCCGGGTCGTAGATATATCCGTCCGGTCCGCTGATTGTAATGACTTTCGCGCCGAGTTCTGTCGCTTTTGTCGCTGCTCCCCATGCCACGTTTCCGAAACCGGAGATGGCTACAGTCTTGCCTTTGATGTCCAGCCCGTGTGTTTTCAGCATCTGGTTGGTGAAATAGAGTGCGCCGAAACCTGTTGCTTCAGGACGTATTCTTGAGCCGCCCCATTCGAGGCCTTTTCCTGTGAGGACACCCTCGAAGCGGTGTGTGAGTTTCTTGTACATGCCGAAGAGATAGCCTATCTCACGTGCTCCGACACCGATGTCTCCTGCGGGAACGTCCTCGTCAGGACCGATGTTCTTCACGAGTTCTGTCATGAACGACTGGCAGAAGCGCATCACTTCGTTGTCGCTCTTGCCGCGGATAGAGAAATCAGAGCCGCCTTTGCCTCCGCCCATAGGCAGTGTGGTGAGTGCGTTTTTGAAAGTCTGCTCGAATCCGAGGAATTTCAGTATGGACAGGTTGACAGACGGATGGAATCTAAGTCCTCCTTTGTACGGACCTATAGCAGAGTTGAACTGTACACGATAGCCGATGTTCACCTGCACTTCGCCTTTATCGTCAACCCATGGCACGCGGAAAGTGATGATACGTTCCGGCTCCACGAGACGTTCGATGAGTTTTGCTTTCTCAAATTCAGGATGTTTGTTGTAAACATCTTCAATAGAGAGCAATACTTCGCGCACGGCCTGCAAGTATTCCTTCTCACCTGGATGCTTCTTCTCCAGGTCGAGCATGATTTTTTGTACTTCCATAGTTTTTTTGATTATTGTACTGGTTAGGTTGTATATGTATCAGGTTTTCTTTTCTTTAAGGACGTTGCAAAGGTAGGCAATTAAAACGGAAGGTGCAAAAAAAAAGGCTAAAATCTTCTTCCTTCTTACATTTTGTTAAGAGTTGGCACGGTTTTCAGGCTGTTTTTGGGGGCAAAGGTAAACATTTGTCAAATATTTTTTTTATAAGTTGACAAGTTGACAAGTTGACGAGTTGACAAGTTAATTGTACTGTCATCTCAAACTCATTACTCAAACACTATCAACTCGTCAACTTGTCAACTCGTTAACTTGTTTACTAAAACTATCAACTCGTCAACTTGTCAGTCTATTTATGTTTTCTGTTTGCCCTCTGTTTTCTGTATTTAGCTTTTTGCATGGCAGAGCCAGAACCGTGTGCTCCGGTGATGTATTTTTTCTTCTTCGCCTTTGTTTTTATTTTGTCATCTTGTTTTTGGCGTTCTCCTCCTCGTCCGAAGTTTATGCCGTTTTCAAGAATGCTGTCGAAATCGCTCATTTTCAATTGTGGGTGATTGGTGATTTGCATTCCGGAAACGAAGTCCGTTTGCAAGACTTCGTTTCCGGTTTGTTTTAGGGGTGTTCTATAAATTAGTGATTTTTCTGTTTTTCTATGAGTGTCTGCTTGGTCGCTTTTTTACCTCTCGCACAGTATCTTTTTGCTTTGCAAGCACTTACATAGCCCGCTATGCGCGTTCTTGCAAAACAAAAATCTACTGCACGATAGGCACAAAATCGCCTCAAGCTAATTTACAGAACACCCCTTTAATGATGAAAGAGTCTGACGCCGGTGAATGCCATTGTCATGCCGTATTTGTCGCATGTTTCAATGACATTGTCGTCGCGTACAGAACCTCCTGCTTGTGCGATGTATTGCACACCTGACTTGTGTGCTCTCTCTATGTTGTCTCCAAACGGGAAGAAAGCGTCTGAACCGAGTGCTACCCCGGTGTTCTGCGCTATCCACGCTTTCTTCTCCTCGCGTGTGAGGGGTTCCGGTTTCTCTGAGAAGAACATTTGCCATGTGCCTTCTGCGAGCACGTCTTCATAGTCGTCAGAGATATAAACGTCGATTGTGTTGTCTCTGTCTGCACGGCGTATGCCGTCTTTCCACGGCAGGTTCATGACTTTTGGACATTGTCTGAGCCACCAGATGTCTGCCTTGTTTCCTGCGAGGCGTGTGCAGTGTATTCGGCTTTGCTGTCCTGCTCCGATTCCTATGGCCTGTCCGTCTTTGACGTAGCATACGGAGTTGGACTGTGTATATTTCAGCGTGATGAGAGCTATGATGAGGTCTCGCTTCGCTTCTGGTGTGAACGTCTTGTTCTGTGTTGGTATGTTCTCGAAGAGAGCGTCGTCAGCAAGGTTTACTTCGTTGCGTCCCTGCTCGAATGTGATGCCGAAACACTGTTTTGTTTCTGTCGGTGCTGGCGTGTAGTCAGGGTCAATCTTTATGACGTTGTATGTCCCTTTGCGTTTCTCTTTCAGAATCTGCAGGGCTTCCGGCGTGAAGTCCGGGGCAATTACTCCGTCGCTGACCTCTCGTTTTATGATGAGTGCTGTTGCTTCGTCGCATGTGTCAGAGAGTGCAATGAAATCTCCGTATGATGACATTCTGTCAGCGCCTCGTGCCGCGGCGTATGCCGATGCGATAGGTGTCAGGGGCACTTTTATGTCATCAACGAAATACACTTTCTTCAGTGTGTCGGATAGCGGCAGTCCCACTGCTGCTCCTGCTGGGCTCACGTGTTTGAAGCTGGCTGCTGCCGGCAGGCCGGTAGCGGCTTTCAGCTCTTTCACCAGCTGCCACGAGTTGAAGGCATCGAGAAAGTTGATGTAGCCTGGACGGCCGTTTAGCACTTCGATTGGCAACTCGCCCTCTTGCATGTAGATGCGTGAAGGCTTCTGGTTCGGATTGCATCCGTACTTTAACTGTAGCTCTTTCATTATTTGTCCTATATATATAATATGTGTTTGCTAATAGTTTCAGGGGACAAAATTACAAAAAAATCTTCACAATATGGCAGAATGTCAGATAAAAAGCATAACTTTGCAGCGAAATAAGAGAAAAAACATCATAAACGAATAATGAAAAGAGATATCCGGCTGTTGCTCACTCGTGTTGAGCATAAACTCCAGAGCGCATTGCACGAACGCCCTTCGCGCGAGACGCTTGACCGTCTTGCCCTCTTTGTCGGCTTCCAGGATTGGGAGAGTTTCTGCAAGGAGATGCGCTCGAATGAGGATGACGATGCTGATGGCGGCGTGTCGCCTGAAGCAGCGGAGCCTATGGCAGCAAACCCGGAAAACGACAATAAAAGATGATAGTCTGTATAGCAGAGAAACCGAGTGTGGCGCGCGACATCGCCCATGTCATCGGCGCGACGAGCCAGCATCAGGGCTATTTGGAGGGCAACGGCTATCAAGTGACGTGGACCTTC
>CALZMB010000065.1 GCA_945788485.1 uncultured bacterium
CCCGAGACCCACAGCTTAGAAGGCTGTTGCTCTATCCAGCTGAGCTACCGGACCAATGCCCTTTTACATAAAGCGACTGCAAAATTACTATTTTTTCTTTACTTTCCGCCGCAGATACACATATTATTATAATTCTTTAACAAGAGAAGAAAGAGAAGAAGACACAACAGGAACCTGTTTATCGACATGCCAAAAACATAAGGAGAAACGGTGAAACATGACGCATAAACGGCTGACGTACATTCTTCAGCTACATCTCTCGCACGAAATGAGGATGTCTGTCATCTCCTGCATGAGGATTAAAGAGGAAACCCTCGTACGAGAAAGACTGCAGAATGGACGGCCGGGAGATACGGTTGGCAAGCACATATCTCAACATTGCGCCACGGCATGCCTTTGCCCACACCGCCTGTATCTTCAGTCCGCCGTCCGGCTGACGTACATGGAAATACGGATGAACTACTGTGAGTTCACGGCAGACACGCTGCCAGTCGAACAGCTGCTCATATTCTTCGGTCGAGAGATGCAGCAGTATGCCGTCATCTGCCTTTGTCTCGGCGATGAGATGGTCGGTGAGGACGTCGCGCCAATAGCGGTTGAGGGCTTTGCCGTCTGTAGAAGGAAGCGTGATGTTGTGAGCAATGCGATACGGGGCGACGGCATCCATTGGTCGCAACAAGCCGTAGAGGAAAGTCGTGATGTAGAGATGCCGCTGCGCATATTGCAGTTCAGCGGGTGTCAGAGACGACGCCTTGAGATGCTTGTAGGCTTGTCCGTTGTAGGCGAACAGGGCTGGCAACGTCGCGGCGGAGACAAACAGCTGGTAGCGTTTCCAGTTTTCCGCAGCGATACTCCTGCTGCAAGAGAGGATAGATGACAGCTCCGCGACATCATGGGCAGCCATGTCAAGCGCCAAACGGTTGGCAACAGCCTGATACCGGGGAGCTGTCATGTCGCTCTCACGCCATGAAACGGATGCCGCAGCCTTAGCGGCGGGAACCATGATTTTAGCGTCTGCCAAGAGTATCTGCATTTCTTCGGACTATATTTTCAGGTGAATAATACGCCTTCCGGCAAAGAGAAGGCCCATGTCATGAACTTGCCGGAATCCTATTGTTGTCTCACGACCACTGAGCCGCTTGCCTGATGCGTGGCGAGGACAAGGACTTCTGCAATCTGGACATGCGGAGGAGCAGAGGCGGCATATAGCGCGACGTCTGCTATGTCTTCGCCTGTCAGCGGCTTGATGCCTTTATATACGTTTGCCGCACGGTCGCTGTCGCCATGGAAACGGACAGTGCTGAAGTTTGTCTCGACAAGTCCCGGCTTGATGTTCGTGACACGCAGCGCGGTCTCAGCGACATCAATGCGCAGCCCGTCAGTTATTGCTTTCACCGCAGCCTTAGTGGCGCAATAGACATTTCCGCCAGCGTATGCAGCATCACCTGCTACGCTGCCGATGTTGATGATATGTCCCGTGTTGCGTTTCACCATATTCGGCACGACGAGACGTGTCATTGTGAGCAGTCCCTTTATGTTTGTGTCGATCATGACATTCCAGTCTTCCGGGTCGCCCTCATACTCTTTCTCCAGTCCGAGAGCCAGCCCGGCGTTGTTGATCAGAACATCTACGTTCTGCCATTCAGCAGGCAGGGAAGCGAGCGACAGCTCTGCCGCCGCGGCATCACGCACGTCAAAAGCGAGTGTCTCGACTTCAACGCCGTGTTTCTTTAGCTCTTCTTTCAGCAGAAGAAGTTTGTCCGCCCTGCGCGCCGTGATGATGATGTTGTATCCCGCTTTAGCGAAAGCCCTGGCGCAAGCTTCGCCTATTCCGCTTGTCGCGCCTGTAATAAGTGCTGTTTTTCTCATAGTGCAATGCAATGTTTGTCAAGATAGTGTTATAATCAGAACCACTGCCACCATTTTCTCTTGGCAGCTTGAGGCTTGTCCGGGATTTCTTGCGCCTCACGGATTTTCTCGTTAATAACGTCTTTCCATGTCACGCGCTCGTTCACCATGCGATAGATAGTGCCCCAGTCAGGCAGCCCGCCGACGTTTCTGTCATCGATGAAGAGGTCAACCCGGAGCTTCCTTGCATAGTGTTCGTTCTTGCCGGTGTCTTCTTCCGGGAAGTCTTTGTTCACGGCATAGAACTCGACACCTCTCTGCCTGCACCATTCTACAGCGTCGTCGAGGAGTTTTCCCTCTCTCACAGACCACAATACGAGCTGGTGGCCTTCCCTCATAAAGGCTTTCAGAGTGTCTATTGCGAACAGCCGTTCCTCTCCTATTTCGGGATAACGGTGCTCTACTACCGTTCCGTCAAAATCTACTGCAATAATCATACTTTTATGAAATAGTTGAAAAAAGAAACGAGTTGGCAAACGCGGCGTACTGTCTTGAAGTCAATGTACAATCGTTTTTGCAACTCGTTTCTTGTTTGTTTATTGATTATTTCAATCTGTTTTCTGTTATCTCTTTATGGAGTCATCGTCTTTCTTGCCATAGTTGCTGAGCGTGTAGTCTCCATAATGGCCGTAGTGGCCGTATGTTCCGTAGCGTTTGCCTTGTTTCTTTCCGTAGCCGTATCCGCTGTATGCGGCATATTTCCCGTATCGTCCGTATCTGCCATATCCGTAGTAGTAGCCGTATTTCTTCTTAGAGAGATCGACTGCGTTGATGACGACAGACGCGTTAGGCAACTTGTTTGAATCCGAGAGTTCGTTCAGGCAGCTGAACGCGCTCTTCGCTGTATAGTCCGCTCTCGACACGAATATTGTCGCGTTTGTGACACGTCCGATGCTTATGGTGTCTGTAACGAGGCCGACAGGAGCGGTATCGACGATGATGTAGTCATACATCTCGTTGAGTATTCCAAACACTTTGTCGAGCGATTCGCGTGCAATGATCTCCGCCGGGTTAGGCGGTATAGGCCCAGCCATGAGCAGGTCGAGGTTCTTGTTGATGCCTGACGGGAGGATTTGTTGGCGCACCATGTCGGCTGAGGGGCTGTCGTGTACGAGGAGACGTGTTATGCCAGACTCAGTGTCGTTGATGTCGAATAGTTTCGAGAGTCTCGGTTTGCGGATGTCAAGGCCTACGAGCACGACTTTCTTTCCGAGGAGCGCGAAGCTGACGGCAAGGTTCGCGGCGATGAAGGTCTTGCCTTCTCCCGATGTGCTTGATGTCAGCATGACAACCTTCTGATTGTCTTTGAGCATGAACTGGAGGTTTGTACGCAGTGAGCGGAAGACTTCCTCCATCATGTTGTTTTGGTTCTCGTGTACTACGATGTCTGCTTTTGTCTTTGCTCTCTCGCTTGCTACCGGGATGTCGGCGAGTATCGGGAGGCGTGTGAGGCCTTCGACATCGTTACGTCCCTCTATCTTGTATCGCATGAGCTGTAGGAAGAGCAGGACGAGGAAAGGCACGATGAAAGCAATGCCGAGTGCTCCGAGCAGGATGTTGTTGCGGTTTGGAGAAATCTGTCCGTAGAAAGTCGGTTCGTCAATGAGTTTTCCCTTGTCTGCCGTTGCTGCGAGCGAGATGGAGTTTTCCTCACGTTTCTGGAGGAGCATGAGATACAGTCCGGAGCGCACTTCCTGCTGTCTTCCGATTTGGTTGAGGATACGTTCCTGCACAGGGCTTTGCTGCACCTGCGCGCTGTATTTCGAGAACTGGTTCTGCATCGCATTACGCTGAATCTCGTAGTTGTTGCGTGCCTGAGCCATGGCGCGGCGTATGCTTGCCGTGAGGTCGTTGAGTTGTTCTGTCAGAGGTATGACAGTAGGCGAGTTCTCGCTTGCAGTTCTGAGCAGTCTGTTACGTTCAAGCACAATCTCGTTGTACTTGTTGATGAGTGACGATGCCGCCTGGTCAGTGAGTCCGACATTTGACGGCAGTGTCTGATATTTGTTCTGCGGCAGGTTCATGTAGTCAGTGATGCTGTTGAGCAGGGCGAGCTGTGTAGCCATCTCGGCAAGTTTCTCGTCATAGCTTGTTGACTGGCTGAAGGCGTTAGATGCCGTCATGCCGATTTCCACCACTTTGTTCTGCCGTTTGAAAGATTCGAGCTGTCCCTCGGTCATGCCGAGTTCAGCATTGATTTTCTCCAGACGGCTGTTGATGAACTCTTCAGTCCTGACGGCGATGATGTTTTTGTCGTTGTTGGCTTCTTCGTTGTAGCTTGTGACAAGCTGCTTGAGATAGTCAGCCGCTCTCTGCACGTTGACGTCAGTGAGAGTGAGCAAGAGTATAGAAGTGGAGCGGCTGGTTGGCTGCACGCCGAGTTTTCCGGCGAAAGCGGCAGCCGTATTGCTGAGCGGAGAGATATTCACGATGAGTGTCTGCCCCTCTTTCATGTGCGCCGTGCTTTCAGAATTGGGCAGGAAAGTGAGGAATCCGACTGATGTCTTTATGCGTGCTGGGATGACGGGCAGCACAGCATTTATCTCCCTTGGCTCATATCCGCGTTCTCCCTTGTGCGCGATAGTGTATTTTCCGTGTACCTCGTATTTTCCCGCTTTGTATGTTATGCGCAACGAGATAGGCATTTTGAGTTTCTCAAGCGAGGGGAGGTCGAGGTCAACAGTGAGCGGCTGGTTCTTGTAGTAGAGGCGATCGACGATGCGTCCCTCATGATAGTATGAGGTGTAAAGCTTCAGTTCTTTCACCGCTTCGAGCGCTATGGAGCGCGAAGCGATGATTTCCATCTCGTTGTCGATGCCTTGCGAGTTAGACATCATGCCGAGGTTTTCTGCGCTGAGCAGGCTTCTTCTTGACGAGCGTCCTCCGTTTTCGTCCTTCACGAGCATCTTTGCGGCAGCCTGATACACTGGTGTGGTGTATCTGAGATAGGTGTATGCCACGCCGAGGCAAAGGATGATGGAGAAGACGAACCATTTCCAGTTGAGTATGAAGATGGCCATGAGGTTCCTGATATTGAACGCTGACTCCTCTTCAACTTCAGCCACATATCCGTTTGCGGCAGTTGTGTTGTTGTTTAGTTCTTCCATTCTGATTGTCTATGTTTTTTGTTTTTGTTCATTAGCGGTGTTATCCTTCATTGATGAGGTTGAGCAGATACTTCCCGTAGTCGTTCTTTGCCATGGGCTGCGCAATTTCTTTCAGCCTTGCCGCTGTTATCCAGTGTTTGCGGTAAGCAATTTCTTCGAGGCACGCAATTTTCAATCCTTGGCGTTTCTCTATGACTTCGATGAACGTCGATGCCTCAGCGAGCGAGTCGTGTGTCCCGGTGTCGAGCCACGCGAATCCTCTCGGCAGCGTCTGCACTTTCAGCGCGTGCTGTGCGAGATAGGTCTGGTTGACGGTTGTTATCTCCAATTCTCCCCTGGCAGATGGTTTGATGTTCTTCGCTATCTGCACTACGGAGTTCGGGTAGAAATACAGTCCGACGACGGCATAGTTTGATTTCGGGTGCGCGGGTTTCTCTTCGATAGAGAGGCAGTTGCCCTGATCGTCGAACTCTGCCACTCCATATCGTTCCGGGTCGTTGACCCAATATCCGAAGACGGTGGCCTTTCCTTCTTCTGTAGCGTTGACGACGCTCTGCTCCAGCACTTTCTCGAAGCCTACGCCATGGAATATGTTATCTCCGAGCACGAGGCACACGTCGTCGTCTCCGATAAACTCTTCTCCGATGATGAAAGCCTGTGCGAGGCCGTCTGGCGACGGTTGTTCGGCATAGCTGAAGTTCACTCCGATGTCGCTTCCGTCTCCGAGCAGCCGCTTGAATCCGGGCAAATCGTGTGGTGTTGATATGATGAGAATCTCCCTTATCCCTGCTCCCATGAGGACGGATATGGGATAATATATCATGGGTTTGTCAAAGATGGGTATCAGCTGTTTGCTGATGCCTTTTGTTATAGGATAGAGGCGTGTTCCAGAGCCTCCTGCCAATACTATTCCTTTCATTTTGCGGGATGTTTGTTTTATACGATTCGTTATGCAGGCAATATCGTCTGTGCCTTCCGGCATGACGTTGTTGTCATATTATAAATAAGGTGTACTCCGTTCTGCTTGTTGTTCCGCCTTGTTCAATAGGCGTTCTCGTTAGGGTGGAATACTTGTACTATGGTCCGGAAGATTATTTCCATGTCGAGTGCGAACGACCAGTTCTCGTTATACCAGATGTCCCTTTTCACCCTTTCCTCCATCTGCCACAGTTCCTTTGTCTCTCCTCTGTATCCCGTGACTTGTGCCCATCCGGTGATGCCGGGCTTCGAGAAGTGTCTCACCATGTATTTCGAGATTACTTCAGAATACGTCTGCGTATGGTATAGCATGTGCGGGCGCGGCCCTACGATGCTCATGTCACCTTTCAGGACATTGAAGAATTGCGGCAGTTCGTCGATGTTCGTCTTTCTCATGAACTCTCCGAAGGGGAACTTTCTCGGGTCGTCTTTCGTTGCCTGCATCTTGTCTGCGTCTTTGTTGACGTGCATCGAGCGGAACTTGTACAGGTTGAATGTCTCTCCGTTCAGCCCTGTCCTTTTCTGGCAGAAGAAGAGCGGTCCGGGGCTTTGCAGCTTCACTATGCACCAGATTACAGGAATGAGGGGTATGAGGAAGACGCAGACGACAGCAGAGAACGATATGTCGAACAGTCTCTTTATGATTCGGTTGTCGAGGCGGTTGATATTGTTTGTGTGGTTCGTGAAGAACATGAAGTCACCGACATTCACGGGCGAGAATTTCATGCTGAGCCTTGAGAATATTCTCGGCACGAGATAGAACTGTATGATATGCCTGTCGCAGTAGTTTATGAAAGTGTTGATATCCTCGTCTTCCTGTGTTGAAATCATTGAGAAGATGACGATGTCGGCTACGAAAGGTGTCTTTCCTTCCCTTATGTCCTGCATCAGCTGCTTCCGTGTTCCGAGGCGTTTGAGTTCTTCGGGACATTGTTCAAGCTCGTTGTTGCTGTAGAATCCGAGGATGTTGTAGGCTATCGCCGCCGCCTGCTTCATGTCGTTGTATATGGAGATGTTGAGCGGATCGCTTCCGATGAACACAACCGACTGCTTGTTGTGTCCCATCCTGCGCAGGTGGTTGAGCAACTGCCGTTCGAAGAATCTCATCATGAGCAGGCACGAATAGTATGTGACGAAATAGCATGCCGTCACTCTGAGAATGCTCTGCGAGACTTCGGTGAACATTCGCGCTGTCACCATGATGACGAGCGACTGCACGAGTGTGAGCTTGAATCCCCTTGCGAAGACGTCCCACACGCTGATTCTCTGCTTATAGATAATGTTGCCGTAGAGTGTCACGCCGACGAGGGCAGCCGTCGTCGCGCATATCACGCAGACGAGGTTCTCGCCCACCAGCCTTTCCGGCACGACGACAAGCCCGCTGTTGACGATGAACATGAGCAGCGCATTAGCAAGCACTATATCCATCAGCGTCACACAGAGGTACACTATCTTGCTTCCATTTGAAAACCGTCTATCCACAATCAGTAAAGAGGAAACGCCTTAGAAGGCGTATGATTTTGGTTGTTTCCGTAATTCACGAGAGTTCATAAGGCATACAATTTGCTCTGCACAATCCGTATTATCCACTCTCACATATATTAATTAACTGCAAATTTACACAAAAAAAGCCATACGCACAAATATTTACATGCCATTTTTGACAAAATGAGCGTTTTTCTTGCACAATTCATAATATTTGAGTAATTTTGCGTCTAAATCACCTTAACACACAGAAATACAATGGGAATATTCAATAAACTGTTTGGCAAGAAAGCCAAAGCTGACGAGCCGGGCATGGAAGACTACATGACGCTCATCCGTGTTTATTTTCAGGCGTCGATAGCCTCAAACATTGGCATCACCAATCTCGCGATGCTTCCAGACCTCCGCGTATTCAAATCTACGCTCAAGGTGCCTACCGTGAACAACAAGCTCGGCGTGAGCGAGAAAGCGCGTTGCCGCAAGATGCTGTGCGAGATGTACGGCACAGACGAAAATTTCTTCAAAGAGATAGACCAGAGCGTGCGCAAGAACTGCCGCAAGCTTCAGGACGTGCAGGTCTATCTCGTCCAGTTCCAGTCGTTCACGCAAGACCTCATGATGCTCATGGGCAACCTCATGAAGTTCAAGCTCCGCCTTCCGTCGTTCTTCAAAGGGGCGTTACGCACTATGACAGAGAAGACCGTGGGCGAGATTTTCACTAAGAACGACTACAGCGACGCTGCCACGCTGAAGACCGTCCTCGGCATCCGCCAGTACGCGAAGAAGCTCGGCTTCTCCCAAGACTGGATTTCCGGCTTCGTCTTCCAGCTCGTCATGTTGGCGAAGAAACAGCCGAAGGCGTCGCAGGAATGACGGGCACGAGAAAGAACGGGCTGTTTTACACTTGTTTTTTGACACTTTGCAGCCGTTTTTTCGTAATAAAGGTTAAACTTTGGCTTGCAAAGTTCACAGAACCAGTTATTTTATGTAAATTTGTTGACAAAATGTATCTGTATGACAAACACTGAGCATGAGATAAACTATTTCGCCACAGCCGTCCGCCAGCTCATCATCAAGCACGGTGAGCTGCGTCAGGAGTTGCACGACACGAAGGAGAAACTGGCACAGAAGGAGAAAGAGCTTCAGGAAGCCAAGCTGCTCCTCTCTGCCGCCCAGCACGACTATGAGATGCTCAAGACAGCCCGGATGCTCGAGGTGGGCGACGGCGACATCGACGCCGCACGCAAGCGTGTGAACAAGCTCATCCGCGACATCGACAGATGCATTACCCTGCTTTCAGAGCAGCAGAGTGATTCTCAAACACCGAAAGAATAATTCTATGGCTGACAAAAACAAGATAAACATAAGACTACACCTCTACGATACAGACATGTCGGTCAAGGTTGACCGCAGCGAAGAAGCCATGTATCGTGACGTCGCTACGCTTATCTCGCAGGTGGTGGGCAACTACACGCAGTTCTACCAAGGATTCAAGACAGAGAAGGAGATTCTCTATATGGCTCTCGTCGATATCACCATGCGATACGAGAAAGAGGCCGAGCGCAACGACACCACACCTTATTCAGACATGATGAAGACGCTTACGGAAGAAATCAACGCTGCGATGAGCGGAAAAAACACCCCGTAATGTAAAGCACTTTATTCATCATTTTTTTATCATTTACACATAACATATTTTTATGACACCAATCTTCATCGTCGTATCGGCAGTCGCCGCCTTCATTGTCGGCATCTGCTTAGGATATATTGTCTTCCGTTACGTCATAAAAGGCATCTACAACGAGATGCTTGAAAAGGCGGAGAAAGAATCGGAAGTAATGAAAGAAAAGAAGCTTCTTGAGGTGAAAGCGAAGTACCTCAACAAGAAGAACGAGCTTGAGAAAGAAGCTCAGCAACGTAATCAGAAACTGCAACAGAACGAGCAACGCCAGAAACAGCGCGAGCAGTCGCTCATTCAGAAAGCCGAAGAACTCAACCGTCGCCGCCAGGACCTTGACAACTTGCAGCAGCAGTTGCAGAACGACCGCACCCTTCTCGCCGTGAAAGAAGAAGAGATTGGCAAGATGGAGCAGCAGCAGCTGCACAAGCTCGAGGAAATCAGCGGCCTCAATGCCGACGAGGCAAAGGCGCGCTTGATAGAGGGCCTTAAGGACAAGGCGCGCCTCGACGCCGCCGGATATGTCAACGAAATCGTTGAAGAGGCTAAGCTGAACGCCAACCAGCAGGCGCGCAAAATCGTCATCCAGACCATACAGCGCACAGCGACGGAGACCGCGATAGAGAACTCTGTCAGCGTCTTCCATATCGAGAACGACGAGGTCAAGGGCCGCATCATCGGCCGCGAGGGCCGCAACATCCGCGCTCTTGAGGCAGCCTGCGGCGTGGAAATCGTTGTTGACGACACGCCGGAAGCCATCGTCATCTCGGCATTCGACCCTATCCGCCGCGAAGTGTGCCGCCTTGCGCTCCACCAGCTTGTCTCCGACGGCCGCATACACCCCGCACGCATCGAAGAGGTTGTGGCAAAGGTGAAGAAGCAGCTCGACAACGAAATCATCGAGACAGGCAAGCGCACCACCATCGACCTCGGC
>CALZMB010000066.1 GCA_945788485.1 uncultured bacterium
GTGCCATACTGCAATGATGCCAATACAGAGGGTCACTACCAACAGGTGCTATACATCATCTTCACCCTCGTCTCTGACTATTTCGCCGACGTTGAGATACACACCCCGACAGGGCGTGTTGACCTTGTGCTTCAGACCAAGACGACTCTCTACCTCTTTGAGATAAAGCTGAACAAGAGTGCGGAGGCAGCGATGAGGCAGATAAATCTGAAGGACTACGCGCAGAAGTTCGCCCTCTGCGGGCTGCCAGTGGTGAAAGTCGGCATCAGCTTCGACACAGAGAAACATACCATCGGCGAGTGGGTTGTCAAAGAATGAGCTGCTGTAGAATGAGGATGGCATGAAGATACTCTCGTAAACGCGGCATTTTCCGTACACCTTATTATATATATAAAGGCAGGTCCTGACTTTCTGAGGTCAGGACCTGCCTTGTAATATGCTGTCATGCCATGCTGCATGAGGTGTATGACGTGGCACTGCGTGCCGCTTGTGCGCCGCTCTGGGGCTATTCTTTTGACAACGCTTCGTGCATGCTTGCTGCCGCGCGGCGACCGTCGCCCATAGCGAGAATTACTGTCGCGCCGCCTCGCACGATGTCGCCACCGGCATAAAGACCAGTGTGGCTCGATTCCATCATGTCGTTGACGGCGATTGTGTTCTTGCGTCCGAGTTCAAGACCTGCAACAGATTTAGGCACGAGAGGGTTGGGGGAGACACCTACGGCAACCACTACCTGATCTACATCGATAGTGATGCGGCGGCCTGTATCTACAGGCGAGCGACGGCCGGAAGCGTCTGGCTCGCCCAGTTCCATGACTGCAAGCACTGCCTGACTGACGGCGCCTTTCTCGTCGGCGATGTATTCAACAGGGTTGTGCAGCGTGAGGAAGGTTATGCCTTCTTCTTTCGCGTGCTTCACCTCTTCGAGACGTGCCGGCATCTCTGCCTCAGAACGGCGATAGACGAGCGTGACATCCGCGCCGAGACGCTTGGCAGTGCGGCACGAATCCATTGCGGTGTTGCCGCCACCGACAACGAGAACACTCTTTGCAGGGTTGATTGGAGTGTCTGTGAGAGGGTTGGCTGCATCCATGAGGTTGACGCGTGTGAGATACTCGTTTGACGACATGATGTTGATGAGGTTCTCACCGGGGATGTTCATGAAGTTAGGCAGGCCTGCTCCTGAACCGACGAAGATGCCTTTGTAGCCGTCTTCCTCCAATTGGTTGATGGTTATTGTCTTGCCGATGATGGTGTCGGTGTGGAACTGCACGCCGAGCTTGCGGAGGTTGTCTATCTCCACATCAACGATGCGATTAGGCAAGCGGAACTCTGGTATGCCGTATTTCAGCACGCCGCCTATCTCGTGCAGCGCCTCAAAGACGTGTACCTCGTAGCCGCGTTTTATCATGTCGCCTGCAAAACTCAGTCCTGACGGACCAGAGCCGACAACGGCAATCTTCTTCCCGTTGGCAGGTTCGCAGTGTGGAAGCACAGCAGCTCCGGATTCTCTCTCGTAGTCTGCCGCAAAGCGTTCGAGATAGCCTATGGCGACCGCCGGCTCGTTCATCTTCAGATGTATGCACTTGCTCTCGCACTGCTTCTCCTGTGGGCAGACACGTCCGCAGACAGCAGGGAGTGCGGAGGTCATCTTCAGCACCTGTGAGGCTTTGAGGAATTCGCCTCGCTCGATGTTCTTTATGAACGACGGGATATTGATGTTCACGGGGCAGCCTTCTACACACTGGGGCTTCGGACAGTCGAGACAGCGCTTTGCTTCGAGCAATGCCTGCTCTTCTGTTAGGCCTTTGTTCACCTCTTCGAGACGTGTAGTGGCGCGATACTCGGGGTCGAGTTCGGGCATTACGACGCGAGGAATGAGGGTGCGCTCTTTAGGTTTCATGCTCTTGCGCAGTGCCTCGCGCCATGGGGCGTTACGGTCGGTGAGGCTGTCTGCGCTCTCTGCCTCTCCCTCTGTCTCATCTGCGGCAGGCTGTAATGCGCGGCATCCTTCCTCGTCGTGTGGACGTACATGTTCGTGCAGGTGCTCAGTGATATGCTCCATCTCTGTCTGCTCTTCGCGTTTGAAAGTGCTCATGCGTTTGAACATCTCGTCCCAATCGACCAGCGCGCCGTCAAACTCCGGGCCGTCGATGCAGACAAACTTCGTCTTGCCGCCTATCGTGAGACGGCAGGCGCCGCACATGCCTGTGCCGTCAACCATGATGGTATTGAGTGACACGTCTGTCGGGATGCCGTATTTCTGTGTAGTGAGACATGCGAACTTCATCATTATTGCCGGACCGATGGCGAACGCCTTGTCAATCTTCTCCTGCTGTATGAATTTCTCCATGCCGACAGTCACTACGCCTTTCTCTCCTCGTGTGCCATCGTCTGTCATGACAATCACTTCGTCAGAGTGCTGGCGTATCTCGTCTTCCAGGATGACGAGGTCGGCAGAGCGTCCCGCGATGACAGAGAGCACTCTGTTGCCTGCCGCCTTCAGAGCCTTGACGATGGGGAGGAGAGGCGCTGTGCCGACACCGCCTGAGGCGCAGAGCACCGTGCCGTAGTTCTCGATGTGAGTGGCATTGCCCAGCGGGCCGACGATGTCGAGTATGTACTCGCCCACCTCAAGGTCGCATATCTTGGTGCTTGACAGGCCTACTTTCTGTATGACGAGCGTGATGGTGCCGCGGTTGATGTCGGCATCAGCAATGGTGAGGGGCAGACGCTCGCCCATCTCATCTACACGCACGATGACAAAGTGCCCTGCCTTGCGGCTACGTGCTATCAGCGGAGCTTCCACTTCGAGCAGGAAGACTTTCTCTGAGAATTGTTCTTTGCGTACTATCTTATTCATATCTCTATTGATTTGTTTGTTTTTTTTCTGGTCGTTTGAGTTGCAGTGGTTGTCTTTGGTTGTGTGTCAAATTCATTTTGCTATTGCCATTCTCTGCTCATCTCAGGTGTGCCTCTATCTTATGTATGATGGTCTCAGGTTTGATGCGGCTGAGACACGGATAGTCTTTCTCTTTGCACGCCTTGTTGCCGTAGATGCTGCATGGACGGCATTGAAGGTCGGCCTGTACGGCATCGTTGAGGCTCTGTCCCCATCCGAGGAAGCCGGCGGCGGGGTGTGTCGCTCCCCATACGCTGACGACGGGTGTGCCGACAAGCGATGCGAGGTGCATGTTTGCGGAATCCATCGATACCATGCAGTCGAGACGGCTGATGAGTGTGAGTTCTTCTTTCATGCTGGCACACTCGGCGGAGGCGAACACCATGTTCTCATATCCGCTGCACCATGTGTCGAAGACAGCCTTTTCTTTCGTGCCGCCTCCGAAGAGCAGGATGTTTATTCCTGGATGGCGGCTGACGAGAATCCTTATTACTTCTTCCATGAGATGGAGAGGATAAATCTTCCCGTTGTGTGCAGCGAAAGGCGCGATGCCTATGACAGGCGCCGCTGACGATGCGATTTTGGAGAAGAGCGAGGCGGCACGGGGTGAGAGAGAGCGACTGTCGGTTTTCAGAATCTCTTGCCTCTCGGGATGGAGGGAAATGCTCCTGCCGGCTTGCTTGATGGCGGCGGCATAGTTCTCGAAAGCTGTCGGGAGGTTGCCTGCAGCCTTCGCCCCTTGCCGTATGAGACGTTTCCGCGATTTACGGTGCTTGTCTATGCATGAAACAGGAATGCCCGCAATGCGGAATCGCATGCGGGCATATTTTGTGCGCAGAACATCGTGGAGGTCGATGACTTGGTCGGGCTGTTGCCCGGCGAGGGTCTGATAGAGACGTTCCATGCCCCTCAGGCCTTTGTACTTCTCGTCTTTCAGGTCTATGGGCAGGAATGTGATGTTGTCTGCAAGATTGTCGTAGAATGTAGCGGCAAAGGGACGGCTGGCAAAAATGATATGAGTGTCAGGACATTTCTCTGCCAATGCCTTCACTATCGGCACTGTCATCGCGACATCTCCAAGCGCGGAGAAACGCATCAATAGCAATGTGTCGCTATAAGTGCGGATGGTGTTGGGGCATGTGTGTCGGTTGTTGTGATTCTCCATTTCTTTGAGTCCCGCCTCGGGCTTTGCCTCGTGTGTTGGCTGACGTGTCTGACGGGCTTTGCCAGAGGGTTATTTCTTGTAGAGAACAGGGTTTGTGGAGGGATCGTTATACATCTTCATCTGTCGATAGACTTTCATGTATTTGCGTCCTGCCTGTATGTCGGCGAGCAACTGGTCGATAGCGGTGGAGAGGTCGATGTTCTGCTCAAGCAGCACGTCGAGCTTCGCCTGGCATTTCGCTTTGTGCTCTTCAGAGGCATCGGTGCGGTTCACCTGCTCCTGCATGTGATATATCTTGAGCTGCAGGATGCTGAGGCGGTCAACTGCCCATGCCGGAGATTCGGTGTTGATGGTGGCGTCTTCCGATACATGGACATCGGAGTATAGCTGGCGGAAGTAGGAGTCGATTTGCTCTACGAGGTCGGTACGGTCCTGGTTTGACTGGTCGATGCGGCGTTTCAGCGACACGGCTTCCATCGGGTCGATATGCGGGTCGCGGATGATGTCCTCATAATGCCACTGCACGGTGTCTATCCAGCATTTCAGATAGAGACGGTTCTCTATCTCGTCGCGGCCGTAGGGGTTGTTGATGGGTGTGTCAACGTTGTCTTTTACATGATAATCAGCTATTGCCTGATTGAATATTCTGATGGCTGTCTGTGTAAAAGTCATAGTGGTAATTGTATGTTTTTGGTGGAACGAAAGGTCGGGCTTGATTTTGTTTTTTGTTTATTTCGGTTCTGCCTCCTGGGTTGGTATGGCTTTATGTTCTGCCTGTTTTCACGCTTGTATCTTCTTGATGAGGAACCTGTGCTGATGCTTTGGCGTGACGGGCTGAATTTTCTGCAAAGGTAATCATTTTCCGGGATATTTCAAAATAAAACGTCACTTTCTTCGCATAAGTGAAAAAAAATGAGTAATTTTGCACGCTGAAAACTTGAAGCCGGGCACCATGCCGCTGCGACGCTACGCTCCGCATCATCATGACCAGCCCTTTTTCGCGTGCGAAGAAGCACGCTGAAAACTTGAAGGCGGGCATCATGCCGCTGCGATGCTTCGCTCCGCATCATCATGACATGCCCTTTTTAGCGTGCGAAGAAGCACGCTGAAAACTTGAAGCCGGGCGCCATGCCGCTGCGATGCTTCGCTCCGCATCATCATGACCGGCCCTTTTTCGCGTGCGAAGAAGCACGCTGAAAACTTGAAGCCAGGCGCCATGCCGCTGCGACGCTACGCTCCGCATCATCATGACCAGCCCTTTTTCGCGTGCGAAGAAGCACGCTGAAAACTTGAAGCCGGGCACCATGCCGCTGCGACGCTACGCTACATGGTGGCTTATTACTGTTATCTCCGTTCAGACAAACGCCGCGCTGATGAATGTGGCTGCTTGCCTGTTGGGGGATTTATGGACGTTAGAAAACAATATCAATATATGGCAAAACTTCCAGACAACGCATTCAGCGAATTGCGTGAAGGAGAAGAGTACGAACCGCTGCTCTCTCCTGCTGCCGAGCACAAGGAGATAACACCTTGGTCGGTGGGGTGGGGCGTGCTTATGGCTGTGATTTTCTCTGCCGCCGCCGCTTATCTTGGACTGAAGGTGGGGCAGGTCTTCGAGGCCGCCATCCCTATCTCAATTATTGCTGTCGGTGCTGCCGCCGCGACGAAACGCAGAGGCGCGATGGGCGAGAACGTTATAATACAGTGTATCGGTGAATGCTCCGGCGCAATCGTGGCAGGCGTGATATTCACCTTGCCCGCTATCTATATCCTGCAGGAGAAATATCCTGAGATGACGGCATCCTTCTGGCAGATTTTCCTCTCGTCGCTACTGGGAGGAGTGCTCGGCATGTTGTTCCTTATCCCTTTCAGAAAATATTTCGTCAAGGAGCAGCACGGGAAATATCCGTTCCCTGAGGCTACTGCAACGACACAGGTCATCGTAAGCGGCGAGGAGGGCGGCGGCCAGGCCAGAATGCTTGCCGTCGCTGGTCTTGTCGGTGGTTTGTATGATTTCGTCGTCAGCTCTTTCGGCTGGTGGAACGAACTGTTCACCACACGCGTCCTGCCTATGGGCGATGTCGTGGCAGACAAGCTGAAACTGGTGTTCAAGGTGAATACAAGTGCCGCAGTGGTAGGTTTAGGATATATCATAGGCCTGAAATATTCGTTCATCATCTGTCTTGGCTCTTTCGCTGTGTGGTGGCTGATAGTCCCGCTGATGTCGATGGTGTTCGGAGATGTCGTGTTGAACAATTGGGATGCGTCTATTACGCAGACTGTCGGACAGATGTCACCTGAGCAGATATTCACCTCTTACGGCAAGTCGATAGGCATAGGAGGCATCGCCATGGCGGGTGTCATAGGCATAGTGCGTTCGTGGGGCGTGATAGCAGGTGCTGTGAGCCTGGCAACGAAAGAGTTGCGTGGAAATCAGGAAGACAGCATCTCCACCGTCCGCACACAACGCGACCTCTCGTTCCGCACTGTTGCAGTGGCTGTCGTTGCTGTTGTCGTGGCCGTAGCCCTGTTCCTCTATTTCGGCGTCATGCAGCATAACTGGCTGTTTACGGCTGTCGCTCTTGTGCTCGTCGTGGGTATCTCGTTCCTTTTCTGCACAGTCGCAGCCAATGCAACTGCTATCGTCGGCACAAACCCGGTGTCAGGCATGACGCTGATGACGCTCATTCTTGCATCTGTAGTGCTTGCAGCTATAGGTCTCAATGGCACGACGGGTATGCTCGCCGCACTAATTATGGGCTCTGTGGCATGTACTGCTTTGTCGATGGCAGGATGCTTCATCACTGATTTGAAGATAGGCTATTGGATTGGCAACACGCCTCGCAAACAAGAAATCTGGAAACCTCTTGGCACTCTCGTGTCCGCAGCTACCGTAGCGGGCGTGATGATTCTGATGAACGAGACCTACGGCTTCACGTCAGGACAGCTTGCCGCTCCTCAGGCAAATGCCATGGCTGCCGTCATCGAACCGCTCATGAACGGGGCTGGCGCTCCCTGGCTTCTCTATGCGGCAGGTGCCGTCATAGCCCTCGTGCTGACATGGCTGAAAGTTCCGGCTCTCGCTTTCGCCCTCGGCATGTTCATTCCTTTGGAGCTCAACACTCCGATTCTTGTCGGCGGAGCGATAAACTGGTATGTCACATCGCGCTCGAAGAATGCTGACCTGAACCGCCTGCGCGGCGAGAAAGGCACACTTATCGCCAGTGGCTTCATCGCCGGCGGCGCACTCATGGGCGTCGTGTCTGCATTGCTGCGGTTTATGGGATACGATTTCGTTAACGAGCTGTGGCTCTCCAACCCGTTGTCAGAGGCTCTTGCCCTCGTGATGTATGCCGCGCTGATAGTCTATTTCATCAAAGCGTCTAAGCCGAAGGCTGAATGATGAGCCATCTTTGAGGCTCTCCCGCGCGACATCTTGCACTCTCACTTGTTCTTAATCATGTAATTTCAAACTTGGCGGATGAATCCAAACATCCATCCTGACATATAAAAACAAGCATTCTTATGTATCTATTCACATCCGAATCCGTGTCGGAAGGACATCCCGACAAAGTGGCCGACCAGATCAGCGACGCTCTCCTCGACCAGTTCCTCGCTTACGATGAGAAAGCACACTGTGCCATCGAGACATTTGTCACAACAGGACAGGTGGTCATCATGGGCGAAGTGTCGTCAAAGGCATATATCGACCTGCAGACCGTAACACGCAAAACAATCAACCGCATCGGATACACAAAATCAGAATACCAGTTCGACGGCAACTCTTGCGGCATCCTCACTGCTATACACGAGCAGTCGGGAGATATCAACCGCGGCGTGTCGAAAGCCGACGAAGAAGACCAGGGCGCAGGCGACCAGGGCATGATGTTTGGTTATGCCACCGTTGAGACCGACCGCTACATGCCTATCTCTCTCGACCTTGCGCATCTCATCATGAAGACTCTTGCCGAGATACGCCGTGAAGGACATGTCATGACATATCTCCGTCCGGATGCGAAATCGCAGGTTACTGTCGAATATAGCGACGACAATGTACCGCAGCGCATACACACCATTGTCGTGTCAACACAACATGACGAGTTCGCCGATGACGCCGCGATGCTCGAGACGATATGCCGCGATGTGAAAGAGATTCTCATTCCGAGAGTGAAGTCACAGCTGCGCGACCCGAAGATTCTCTCGCTCTTTAACGATGACATAATATATAAGGTCAATCCTACGGGCAAGTTCGTCATCGGAGGGCCCCATGGCGACACCGGACTGACAGGACGTAAGATTATCGTAGATACCTACGGAGGCAAAGGCGCACACGGCGGCGGATGCTTCTCTGGCAAAGACCCGTCGAAAGTTGACCGCTCTGCCGCATACGCCGCACGTCATATCGCGAAGAACATGGTGGCTGCCGGCGTGGCAGACGAGATGCTCGTGCAGCTCGCATACGCTATCGGTGAGGCGCAGCCCGTCAGCGTGTATGTCAACACCTACGGCCGCTGCAATGTCAAGATGAGCGACGGAGAGATAGCAGACAAGATAAAGAGCATGTTCGACCTGCGTCCTAAAGCTATCGAAAACGACTTGAAGCTGCGCCAGCCTATGTATCTCGAGACTGCTGCCTACGGACACATGGGACGCGAGAATAAAGTAGTGGAGAAGACATTCACCTCGCTCTACCATGAAGAGAAGACTGTCAAAGTCGAGCTCTTCACTTGGGAGAAACTCGATCTCGTGGAGCGTATAAAGACAGAGTTTGGCATCTGACCCGCAAACAATATTTCCTGACGTGATTCAGCAACCGGATTCCATACAGCATGCCGTCCAGCAACCGGTGACAGATGAACCCCAGTCGCAACAGCCTGCAGAGGCGCAGGCGATTTTGCAGGTTGAGGAAGACTCTGCCACGCACGCCATCTACGAGACCTCTACAAGCCACTGGCCTGTGAAGGTGGATTCTGTGTTGCGTCCAGATCAAGGCAAGGAGCTGAAGGCGGAAGTGAAGCCGCTGCCGAAATATTACAAGGACAGCTTCTTCGCACGCGACAGCCTGCTGCACAGCGAACTGCAAGGCGGGCGGTACGGCATAGCCGGCGACCCCGTGCCCTACACTGTCCGCGCCGACAACGTGCTCACCCCCACACTGCTGTTTAGCATACTCATGCTTATGCTCTGCGTGAGACGCTCTTCAAGATTTCTTGTCTTCCAGTTCAAGAACTTCTTCCACATAATGCGCTCAGATTCAGCTCTCGAACGCGAATCCAATGTGGAGAAACGCTATCTCGTCTTTGCGGAGGCATACGTCGCGGTGGTTCTGACCCTCGTCTTTTATTTCTTTACGAAGACATACATAGCAGAGACTTACGTCACATATAGCGAATACACACTTCTCGGCATATATTTCGGAGGTATCATGTCGTTGTTGGTGTTCGAGTATCTGTTGCAGACGGCGGTCAACAATGTGTTTTTCACAACGCATGAGTGCAAGTTGTGGACAACGGCGCGTATGGTACTCATCGCCTGTATGGGAATAGCGTTGACGCCTATGCTCCTGCTGCTCACCTATTTCGGAATGTCTATCGAAAATGCCCTCGCCTATACGGCGATAGTGATAGTTTTAGAGAAAATATTGCTGTTTTATAAGTGCTTTTTGATATTTTTCAAGAAAATAAGCCTTTTTCTGCAATTTTTTTTGTACTTTTGCACGCTTG
>CALZMB010000067.1 GCA_945788485.1 uncultured bacterium
GAGGGCAGCGGACAGCTGAGGGTATGCCTCCGCGACCTTGAGACGCAGGAAGAAGATTTCACGCTTTGCGCGAGCGACATCAGCATCGACGGCAACCAGTGGCGGAAATACACTGCCGTGTTCACTCCGGAGCATACCGTCACGAACGCCTCACTCGCCGTCTTCCTGAAAGGAAACGTCGCGGTGGATGTTGAGCACGTCAGCCTCTTCCCCGCAAAAACCTGGCGCGGCCACGAGAACGGCTTGCGCCAGGACCTCGCGCAGCATCTCGCTGACCTGAAACCGGGCGTGATGCGCTTCCCCGGCGGCTGCATCGTCGAAGGCGCGACGCTCGACACACGCTACAACTGGAAAAACAGTGTGGGCGCGGTGGAGAACCGGCCGCTAAACGAGACGCGCTGGAACTACGGCAAGGAGCGCACCCATTTCGACTATTACCAGTCGTACGGACTCGGCTTCTTCGAGTTCTTCCAGTTCTGCGAGGAGATTGGTGCCGAGCCGCTGCCCGTGCTCAGTTGCGGCATGGCGTGCCAGTTCAACAACGACATCAGCAAGAAAGGCGAATGGATTGCACAGGGCGACAGCCTGCAGGAGTTCATACAGGATGCCATCGACCTCATCGAATTCTGCAACGGCGACCCTGAGAAGAACCAGTGGGCAAGACTGAGGGCTGAGATGGGGCATCCTGCTCCTTTCAACCTCAAATTCCTCGGTATCGGCAATGAGCAGTGGGGCGAATGGTATGCGCCGCTGCTCCAAGCCTTCATGAAGCCAATCCGCCAGCGCTATCCCGGAATCGAGATTGTAGGCTCGTCGGGACCCTGGCCCAATGGCAAGGAGTACGACGAGCTGTGGCCCCTGATGCGCAAGGCGAAGGTGGATTATGTGGACGAGCATTTCTACAAGGACGAGGAGTTCTTCCTTACGGCCGTGCACCGTTACGACAAGTTCCCCCGGAAGGGACCGAAGGTCTATGCCGGCGAATATGCCTGTCATGGTACGGGGAAGAAATGGAACCGCTTCTACTCATCGCTCTGCGAGGCGGCCTTCATGACCGGCTTGGAGCGCAACGCCGACATCGTGCGCATGGCGACCTACGCCCCACTCTTCTCACACATCGACGGCTGGCAGTGGCGGCCAGACATGATATGGTTCGACAACCTGCGCTCCGTGCGCACAGCATCATATTATGTGCAGCAGATGTTCTCCCAAAACCGCGGCACGCATGTCCTGCCCGTCACTGCAAAAGGCGGCACTGACCATGTCTATGCCACCGCCGCCCGCGACGCAGCAGACCATGATGCCGTCGTCTTGAAACTCGTGAACATCGGCTATACCGCCACGCAAGTCAGCATCCGTCTGAAAGGCATCAACGGAGAATGCAGCATGACAACAACACTTTTGTCCGTCTCCGGCAGCTGTCCGTTGGGAAATGTCAACTACGGCCCCGACAAAATCAATAGCCTGCTCGACTGTGACAACTCTTTAGACAACCCGACGCGCATCGTCCCCGAAACCTCCCGGACGAAAGTCACATGCCCCGATGTCACGGCAAACATACCGCCCCGTTCCGTCGCGGTGTTCAGAATAAGGGCGGCGGAATAGCCTCTTTTCTCTCATTACTTCTTACATACAAGTTCGGCTTGCGTTGTCAAGACTGCAAGCAGCCACGGCGGCGGGTCTCAGAACCCATGCCCCGTATTGGAGATGCAATGAGGACTCGCTTTTTCTAAGGCATTTCCGTCGCTCCCCACGATGAAGTCACCGCTGTCAGAAAACATTTTTATAGGAAAAAGAAAACGAAAGAGGGTGTGTCGGTGGTAGTGGCACACCCTCTTTTATGTTATGACAGTTCTCCCCCCAATCTTTCTGCCATCCGTCGCGAGAATTTTCTGCGCTGGCATGAATCAGGTTCAGAGGCTGTCGCCGAAGTCTGCCTTGAATTTCTCAGCGAGCTGCTCCTGCCAGTAGCCTCTCTCTTTGAGGCGACCGAAGAAGAAGCGGAGCACGGAAGGCTCTTCGACCCACTCCAGTCCTCCGATGAGGCGGCGGTTGTCCCACAGCCATTTCACGCGGTCGGCGACGTATTTCAGCTGCGACAGCGTATAGACGCGGCGTGGGACGGCGAGACGCAGGAGCTCCAGTTCTGCGAAAGGCTCGCTGCCATCGGGGTTGCGCTGCTCGGAGAGCGTGCCGCGCTCCATGCCGCGTATGCCGCCCGCGATATACAGGGCTGCTCCCACGGCTCCGGCAGGATATTGGCTGTGTGGTACGTCGGGGCAGAAGGCACCGGCATCGAGATGGCAGCCGAGGCCTCCGGCGGGGAGGATGACGGGCACTCCGTAGTCGTCGAGCTCTTTGGCGAGATGGTTGATGAACTCAGGACCTTGGTTGATATACTCCATGTCGAGAGATTCGTATAGCCCTTGCGCCATGGCCTCCATCGTGCGCACGTCGATGCCGCCGTAGGTGAGGAAACCTTCGTAGAGAGGGATGAACTCCATCAGCTCGCGGGTGTATCGCGGGTCTTTGGAGGTTATGATGCCGCCTTTGGCGAAACCGAGTTTGCGCGCTGAGAAATAGATAATGTCGAAATGGTCGGCAAGGAGATGGCAGATGTCTTTCGTGTCCATGAATTTGCAGCGCGCCTCGCGCGTCTTCATGAAATAGACGTTGTCTTGCAGCAGCGATGCGTCGAGCACTGACTTCACGCCCATGTCGTGGCAGATGTCTGTCACGGCGAGCATGTTCTCAAGCGAGACGGGCTGTCCGCCGATGAGGTTCGTGCCGGCTTCGACACGCACGAAGGCGACATTCTCTGACCCTATCTCGCTGATGCGCTCGCGGAGATTCTGAAGGTTGAAATTGCCTTTGAACGGGTCGTCGCTCTGAGGCAGCAGCCCCTTGGGGTCGATAAGCTCTTCGACGGTGCCGCCCAGACGTGTGATGTGCGCCTTCGTCGTGGTGAAATGGAAGTTCATGAGTGCCACCTTGCCGGGCGTGACGTAAGCCTCGGCGAGGATGTTCTCACACGCGCGGCCCTGATGCGCCGGCAACACATTGTCTGTGCCGAACACTGCTTTCACAGCCGCCTTGACACGGTTGAACGTCTCTGAGCCGGCGTAAGAATCATCTGCGCGCATCATCGCCGCGAACTGGAGGTCGGACATGGCGTTGACGCCCGAATCGGTGAGCATGTCGAGATAGATGTCCTTGTTCTGGAGCAGGAAGGTGTTGTTGCCCGCTTCCTGTATCTTCTTCAGACGTTCTTCTACAGGCAGAAGCTCAAGCTTCTGCACCATGCGCACCTTGTGCATCTCAAGCGGGACTTGGTTCTCGCTTTTGTAAAATTTCACTGCCATTGTTTTTCAGTTTATAGTTTTTGGTTTTGGTTTTAGTTTTTGTTTTGTCAATCTTCGTGCGTGTGTCGCGAAAGACGGGTGCAAAAATAACATTATCGGGACAGAAGGCATGGAAATAAATTCAGAAAAAAAGTACCATTTTTTCGGATATGCCATTGTTGTACCATTTTTATATACCAATATTGCGGAAAATACCAATAATTTGTGTACATTTGTACCAAAATTACGTCTCCCTGCCTGTCAGGAAAAGAACTTCTGTGCGGGCTATGCCGCACGCCAGCCCCGACACCTGAGAACCATGCAAAAGGAAAGAAACCACATCGTCGTAGAGAACATCGACGAGTTCAACCACTATTTCCACCAGCCCACATATCATCCCCAAGTGAGCATAGCGCGTCTTCAGGACGCCGATCTCTCGCTGTTTGAGCCTACAGACTTCGGGATGTACTGCGTCGTGCTGATGGAAGTGGATTTCGGAGAACTCGTGCTTCGGGACACCTGCATGAGGTATCGCGCGGGCACGATGTTCACGATGAAGCCGGGAGACATCGTGTCGATGAACCTCGACAGCCGCGTGAAGCCTCACGGATGGATGCTCGCTTTCAGGCCTGAGCAGCTGAACGGCACGGGCTTGGGGCGCGACTTCTACATGTTCAATTTCTTTGAATACAAAGTCGCGGAGGCTCTCGAACTGTATGACACGGAGCGCAGGGTGATCATAAACTGCTTCAACAACATCGACACAGAGCTGAAAGCCCCCGACGACGAGCTCACAAGCCACATGCTGAGACTTGGCATCGGGCAGATGCTGACATTCTGCCGCCGCTTCTTCGAACGGCAGTTCGACATGAGGGAACGCCGTCCGTCGGACGTGATGCGCAAATTCGACAACCTTCTGGACAACTACCTGTCGGGCGGGAGCGAGATGTCGCGGCGCCTCGGGCCGCCTTCCGTGGCATGGTGCGCAGCGCAGTTCAACCTCACGCCGGCATATTTCGGAGACATCATAAGGCGCGAGACGGGCGTCACCGCACAGGCTTATATACAGGGCAAGATTGTGGAACGCGCCAAGTCGCTGCTTGCCGACGCCGCGCTGCCCGTCAACGACATCGCGGCAATGATGGGCTTCGCATACCCCAACCATTTCGCGCGGTTTTTCAAACAAAAGACAGGCACAACGCCGACTGCCTTCAGAAAACGCCTGTGAAAAATTGTCCTGCGTCAAAAAAAAGATGAAGATTGATAATTTTCTGTTAACAACAGTGTCTTTAAGTTAATAAAAGTTACTGTGTGCGCACACAATTTTCACACACAGAAAAAACACAGAAGAAATATTTGCATAAATCAAAAAAACGCACTACCTTTGCAATCGTTATCCTGAAAACAATCTTTTTACCTTAAAAACTAATACCTATTGAAGATAAGAGCGGTTGCCTGCGAAGGTCGTCGCTTTTTTTTATGCCCTCATCTTCAGGACATTATTGCTCCATCCAAACCACAATGAAAAACACAGCGGAATCGGTCACAAACACTAAAAATAATCGGTCACAAACACTATAAATCAACCCATATCAAACAAATGCAATGCTTTGCGCACGTACATATTATAATTATTAATAAGGGGCGGCGCAAAAAAAATGTGAAAAACAAGATGTATTCAGAAAAATATTATTAACTTTGCAAAACAATAAGCAGGATTGCGCCTGCTTGGCAAACAAAGACAGAAACCACAAAAAAACTCAACGTAAGACTATGAAACCAACTCTTTTCCTTCTTGCGGCAGGCATGGGAAGCCGCTACGGCGGTCTGAAGCAGCTCGACGGCTTGGGACCTGACGGCGAAACGATAATGGACTACAGCATCTACGATGCCATCGAAGCCGGCTTCGGCAAAATAGTATGGGTCATCAGACGGGACTTCGAAGAGCAGTTCCGCAGACAGATTCTCGCGAAATACGAGGGTAAGGTGAAATGCGAACTGTGCTTCCAGTCGATTGACGCGCTGCCTGAAGGATTCTCTTGTCCCGAAGGAAGGCAGAAGCCGTGGGGCACCAACCACGCGGTGCTGATGGGGAAAGACGTGATAAAAGAGCCGTTCTGCGTCATCAACTGCGACGATTTCTACAACCGCGACGCTTTCCGCGTGATAGGCAAATTCCTCTGTGAGCTGCCGGAAGACGCGAAAGGGCAATACGCGATGGTGGGATTCAGGGTGGCAAACACCCTGTCTGAGAACGGCACGGTGTCGAGGGGCATCTGTTCGAAAGACGAGAATGGCTGCCTCACGACATGCGTGGAGCGGACCAAGATTGCACGCATTGACGGGAAAGTGGCATACCGCGAGGACAACAAAGACGACGGCAAATGGATTGAGATAGACGACAACACGCCTGTCTCGATGAATATGTGGGGCTTCACGCCAGACTACTTCACATACAGCGAAGAGTATTTCAAAGAGTTCCTGAGCGACCCCGCAAACATAGAGAACCTCAAGTCGGAGTTCTTCATACCGCTCATGGTGAACAAACTCATCACAGAGGGCACCGCAACCTGCAAGGTGCTGGACACCACGAGCAAATGGTTTGGCGTGACATACGCTGAAGACCGCCCCGACACTGTGGCAAGGATAAAAGCCCTCGTCGATGACGGCACCTATCCTGAAAAACTGTTCTGAGCCGCCAACCTCGCTACTGCACATGGCAGCGGACCTCTTCTTACACATCAGAAAGACAAAATGCACATCCTCAACGACCAGAAAACAGCTGAGCTCCGTCGCCTCATAGACGGGGCTCAGAACATTATAGTAGTATGCCACCGCAATCCCGACGGCGACGCGTTAGGCTCGTCGCTCGCCCTCGCCCGCTATCTCGAATCGTCAGGAAAAGAGGCGACGGTCGTCGTCCCCGACGCCTACCCCGACTTCTTGATGTGGCTTCCGGGCACTCACAACATCGTGCGCTTCGACAAACATCCCGAGAAGGCAGCCATGATGCTGAAAATCTGCGACCTCATCTTCTGCCTTGACTTCAACAACCTCAGCCGCCTGGGCGACGGGATGCAGCAAGCCGTCGAAGCATCGAAAGCGCCACGCATACTCATCGACCACCATCTCAGCCCGGACATAGAGGCGGACGTCACCATTTCTGTCCCAGAAGCGTGCTCGACATCAATTCTCGTGTTCCAGACAATAGAGCTGCTGGGCGACAGCGACAAGATTGACCGCACAGCCGCGACATGCCTCTACTGCGGCATGATGACCGATACGGGGGCTTTCACGTACAACAGCAACGACCCCGCCGTGTATGAAGTGATAGCCAAGCTGATTGCGAAAGGCATCAACAAAGACAAGATCTACCGCAACGTCAACTGGGTCTTCTCCGTCAGCAGGATGCGGCTGTGGGGACACATCCTGCAAAACTTCATCATCACCGGCGACGGGAAAGCGACATACTTCACCATCTCGAAGAAAGACATGCAACGCTTCAATTTCATAAAAGGCGACGCCGAGGGGCTCGTCAACATGCCGTTGCAGATAAAAGGCGTGAAGCTGTCTGTCTCTCTGCGCGAAGACACGGAGAAAGAGAACCTCGTATGGGTGAGCCTGCGCTCTGTCGATGACTTCCCCTGCAACGAGATGGCGGCACGCTTCTTCAACGGCGGAGGCCATCTGAACGCTTCGGGCGGCAGGCTGCATTGCTCGTTGAAAGAGGCGGAAGAAATCACGCGCAAGGCGATAGACGCCATGCTATGACATGCAGAAAGGCAGCGGCACAATACTGAGGGGGCGGCAGTCAGACAAAGGGGCATTTTTACTAATAAATCATAAATCATGTTCACGAAACGCGAGAAGGCTGACGTACATCGCTTTTTTTTAGTAATTTTGCCCTCCGGCAGTGCTTCAACAGCATCAAAAGAAGCCACGCACGCCCTGAACCCACCATAATAACATTTCACACATTCTTTATAAATGAAGAAGATTTTCACATACATCTGCATCTTCATCATCGCCGCCGCGATAGCCGGGTGCAACGACACAGAGACCTACGCCGAGAAGCGTGACAAAGAGGATGCCGCTATCTCGAAATTCATCTCACGGCAGACGGAGGTGTCGAAAAAACTGTTCACACAGCCAATCAGTGTCATCTCGGAAATAGATTTCGAGAACGCGGGCTACAAGACCGATGTCACGAAGAACGAGTTCGTACACCTCAGCAACTCCGGCATATACATGCAAATCGTGCGCAAAGGCTGCGGCGAGCCCATCAAATCGGGCGAGACAGCCACTGTGCTCTGCCGTTTCAACGAATACAACATCCTCAACGACACGATACAGCTGAGCAACATAGGCATCACCTTCCAGCACATACCGGAGAAGATGTCTATCACCAACCGTTACGGCACCTACACGGGGTCGTTCTTCAGCGACTCGAGCCTCATGTATCTGGCATACAGCAGCACCGCCGTCCCTTCTGGCTGGCTGAAGCCCTTGCAGTATATCAACATCGGCCGTCAGTCAACTCCCGACGAGGAGATAGCGAAAGTGAATGTCATCGTACCCTCGGGCCAAGGGCAGAGCGACGCCTCGCAGTATGTCTATCCCTGCTACTACGAGATAACTTACGAGCGCGGTCTCTGACCGTCACCCCGTCACGGCAGCGGCAGGCGGCAACAGACATGCTGCACACCGCTGCCAGAACGACAACAGCAACAACAAAAGAAACCCACAAGAAAATGTCACTCATAAAATCAATCTCCGGCATACGAGGCACGATAGGCGGCGCGACAGGCGACACGCTCAACCCCCTCGACATCGTGAAGTTCACATCCGCTTACGCCACATTCATCAGGCAGTCAACCGCCGGCGACCCGTCCTGCACACCGTCAAACCGCATCGTCGTCGGACGCGACGCCCGCATATCGGGCGAGATGGTCTTGAACATCGTCTGCGGCACACTGACCGGCATGGGCTATGATGTCGTCAACATCGGCCTGGCATCCACGCCGACCACCGAACTTGCAGTGACGATGGCAGGCGCAGACGGCGGCATAATCATCACGGCATCACACAACCCGCGTCATTGGAACGCCCTGAAGCTGCTCAACCGCCACGGCGAGTTCCTCACGGCAGCCGACGGAGCGGCGGTGCTTGCCATAGCAGAGGCAGAAGCTTTTGTCTATGCAGACGTTGACAAACTCGGATGCTGCATAGAAGAGAACTTCGACGACCGTCATATCGACAGCGTGCTGAACCTCAGCCTCGTCAACACTGACGCCATAAAAGCAAAGAAATTCCGCGTCTGCGTAGATGCGATAAACTCTGTCGGCGGCATCATCCTGCCCCGTCTCTTAGACCGTCTCGGCGTCGAATACAAGATATTGAACGGCGAGCCTACAGGCGACTTCGCCCACAACCCAGAGCCTTTGGAGAAGAACCTGCAAGAGATAATGTCTGAGATGCGCCAAGGCGGCTACGACCTTGGCATCGTTGTTGACCCGGACGTTGACCGTCTGGCTTTCATCAGCGAGGACGGCACGATGTTCGGCGAGGAATACACTCTTGTCGCCGTGGCAGACTACATCCTCTCGACGCTGAGCGGCGAAGCCTCGCACCCTGCGCTCAACACCGTCTCAAACCTTTCTTCGACACGCGCCCTGCGCGACGTGACAGAGCGGTATGGCGGCACTTACACCGCAGCCGCCGTCGGCGAGGTGAATGTGACGACAAAGATGAAAGCCACAGCCGCCGTCATCGGAGGCGAAGGAAACGGCGGAGTGATTTATCCGGAAAGCCATTACGGCCGCGACGCTCTCGTCGGCATAGCACTCTTCCTCTCTTCTCTCGCAGCGAAAGGCATGAAGGTGTCTGAGCTAAGAAAGACATTCCCGAACTATCATATCGCGAAGAACCGCATCGACCTCACTCCCGACACCGATGTCGATGCCATCCTCAAACAGGTGAAAGAACGCTATTCTGCCATGCCCGATGTGTCGGTAAACGACATCGACGGCGTGAAGATTGACTTCCCGGACAAATGGGTGCATCTGCGCAAGTCAAACACCGAGCCTATCATCCGTGTCTATAGCGAGGCCCACACTCCCGAAGACGCCAACGCTATAGGCGAATCGGTGATGCAGATTGTCACTTCGCTTGCATAAAATAATTCAATTTTCGGAAATAATAAAGTATGTTCACAATGAACAGCCTGGAAGGCTGTACTAAGCGAAGCGGTCGTAACCCGGGACACA
>CALZMB010000068.1 GCA_945788485.1 uncultured bacterium
CGTCAGGCTGTTTCTCCAGGACTTCTACGGAGATTCTCTCGCCTCGATGAAAGCGACACTCTACGAACTGAGGAAACCAATCGAAGAAGACGCCGTGTTCTACAACAACTTCGATCCCGTGGCACAAGGCTTCGTCAGAATAGGCACCGCCACAGCACAGTGTACAAAGGCATACTCGCTCGTCAACAAGAATCTCTCGGATTCTCTCAGACACTCGTCAAACTACACAAACAACATCCTCTTCAATCTGAACCAGCCATATATCTCTGCCGACGGAAAAGAATACAACAACTACGGCACATATATCATGGACAGATACTACGCTAATCCCGATGACTTCAAAAACTCCTACACCTTCTCGCACAACGTATGCCCGGGATTCTATATCAAACTCGAAAACGGCATAGGAAGCATGGCGTATATCCGCTCGTCGCAGATGAATGTATATTACACCATACATGACAGCATCGACAAGCCAAGCTACAACTCCTTCGCCGGGACAGAGGAAGTGAGACAGGTCACACGAATCATCACCGACAACAACCGCATAAACCAACTTGCGCAGGACAACACCTGCACTTACGTCAAGTCACCTGCCGGATTGTTCACCGAACTCACGCTGCCAGTTGAAGAAATATGCAAGGACCATGAGAATGATTCCATCATATCTGCGCAAGTAGTCCTGAAATGTTTCAACAAAGACGCCGAACTCAAATACGCATTCAAAGCGCCAGAGACACTCCTCATGGTGCAGAACGCGAAAATGAAAGAGTTTTTCGAAGAATCAAAGATTGCAGACTACCGCACATCTTTCATCGCCTCCCTCGCATCTGACGGCAGCTCGTACACATTCGGAAACATTGGACATCTCATACGCACAATGTATGACGCCATGCCGGCCGACGCAAACGCACGCGAAGAATGGAAAAGAAATAACCCTGACTGGAACAAAGTCCTGCTCATTCCCGTCAAGGCTGACTACACAACACTGCAAACCTCATCTATACTCAGCAGCGTCACACACGACATGTCACTGACAAGCGCAAAACTTGTGGGAGGAAGCGACAGCCGGAACGGAGGCATCACAATTTCTGTCATATACAGCAAATTCAATAAGGAATAAACCTCCTATACATTATTATAATATATAGTATATATGGCGGACAACTATCTCGAAAACCACTATCTCGACTATCTCAGAAGAAAAGAAGAGTGGCTGAAGAAGAAAAAAAGACTGACCACAACATCCAGACTGAAAAACAGTGGCAGACTGAACGCTGATGCAAAGCGAAACATCACTGCCAGAACATACAACACAATAGAGTGCCCCGAAGACGAGGCACTCTAATTGTTTCACCATGCTTCACCTTCTTCTTGCTGTTCATCAGTTGCCTCATTCCTTTTCCTGTCGCACCATTCTTTTGGCACTGCCCTGTCAGCATAAACACTTTGGCACACCCTTTGTCTGTGATATTATGCAAAGCAATAACAACAACAATCATTAATATACAAAACAATTATGGCAAAAGGAAATATTGGTGTAACAACCGAAAACATCTTTCCAGTAATCAAGAAGTTCCTTTATTCGGATCATGAAATCTTCTTGCGTGAAATGATTTCTAACGCTGTCGATGCTACGCAGAAACTCAAGACACTCCAAAGCCGCGGCGAAATCAACGCCGAACTCGGCGAACTGAAAGTGCGTGTCGCTCTTGACAAAGATGCTGGCACTCTCACCATCAGCGACAACGGCATCGGCATGACAGAAGAAGAAATCGACCGCTATATCAACCAGATTGCTTTCTCTGGCGTGACAGATTTCCTTGACAAATACAAGGACAATGCCAGCCAGATGATCGGACATTTCGGCCTCGGCTTCTATTCCTCTTTCATGGTTTCTGACAAAGTCGATATCATCACTCTCTCGTATAAAGAGGGAGCCAAGGCTGTCAAATGGACCTGTGACGGAAGCCCGGAATACGAGATCTCTGACGTTGAGAAAGCGGAAAGAGGTACTGACATCGTCCTCCATATCAGCGATGACTGCAAGGAATTCCTTGAACAGAACAAGATTCAGGAACTCTTGAACAAATACTGCAAGTTCATGTCTGTGCCTGTCGCATTCGGAAAGAAGCAGGAGTGGAGCTCTGAAGAGAAGAAGATGGTTGACACCGACGAGGACAATATCATCAACGGCGCAGAGCCTCTCTGGACCAAAACGCCTTCTGCACTCAAAGATGAAGACTACAAGACATTCTACCGGACGCTCTATCCTATGTCCGACGAACCGCTGTTCTGGATTCACCTCAATGTTGACTATCCGTTCAACCTCACGGGCATTCTCTATTTCCCGAAAGTAAAGTCTAATCTCGAACTGCAGCGCAACAAGATTCAGTTGTATTGCAACCAAGTCTATGTCACTGACCAGGTTGAAGGCATCGTGCCTGAGTTCCTGACACTTCTGCATGGCGTCATTGATTCGCCGGACATCCCGCTCAACGTCAGCCGTTCGTATCTGCAGAGTGACGCCAACGTCAAGAAAATATCTACATACATCACAAAGAAAGTCTCTGACCGCCTGAAAGCTATCTTCACGGACAACAGGAAAGAATACGAGGAGAAATGGGATTCGCTCAAGCTCTTCATCAACTATGGTATGCTCTCACAGCAGGACTTCTATGACAGGGCGAAAGATTTCTCTCTCTTCAAGGATATTGACGGGAAGTATTTCACTTTCGATGAATACAAGAATCTCATAAAGACTGAGCAAACGGACAAAGACGGCAATGTCATCTACCTCTACGCGACAGACAAAGAAGCTCAGTACAGCTATATCAAGAGCGCGCAGGACAAGGGATATTCTGTTCTTATGTTCGACGGAGAGCTTGATGTTCCCGCTGTTCAGGTCTTTGAACAGAAGTTTGAGAAAGCACGCTTCTCAAGAGTGGATTCTGACATCATCGACCGTCTGATTGTGAAAGACGATCAGAAGAAGACCACACTCTCACAGAGCGAGACTGACAATCTGTCAGCAGTCTTCCAGTCTCAGCTCCCTCAGCTCGACAAGAAGCAGTTTGTAGTTGAAGTTGATGCCCTCGGCGAGACACAGAAGCCTATTATCATCACCCAGAACGAGTGGATGAGACGTATGAAAGAAATGTCTCAGCTGCAAGCCGGAATGTCATTCTACGGGGAGATGCCTGACAGCTATGGCATGGTGCTCAACTCAGACAACGCTATCATCGCTGACGTTTTGAAACAGACAGAAGACGCTTGCGCTGAACAACTCAAACCTATCGACAGCGAGATAAAAGGTCTCGAAGCACGCAAAGCTGCCATTGAGCAGAGCCAGCAGGGAAAGAACGACGCTGACATACCGCAGGACGAGAAAGACGACCTGAAGAAGACAAAAGACGACATCACCGCTCAGAAAGACGCACGCAAGAAAGTATTGGCTGACTATGCAGCGAAGAACGATGTCGTGCATCAGCTCATCGACCTCGCGCTCTTGCAGAACGGAATGTTGCGTGGAGAAGCTCTCGACAAGTTCCTCTCCCGAAGCATCGACCTCTTGAAGAAATAATAGCATCCTTCTTCAGCTAAATGAAGTGCCGGTCTGTGACAGACAGGGATGTCTGAAGACATTCTTCCTGCCGCAAGGTATATCAAAAACAAAAGCCGGCTTTCAGTCTTCTTATACTAAAAAGAATTCTCAGCTTTCAGTCTGAAAACACAAAAAAGCAAGCCCGGCTTTCAGTCTTGTTGTCCGTAAAGGATAATCGGAGACTGGAAGTCGGGCTTCTTCTTGTTGCTTCTTACTGTCTATCTCATCATGCCATATAGTTGCATGCAGCGCGGCTTTGACAGTTTCTGCCCATCGTTTTGTTTCTGTTAAGGCGATGTGCCAATGTGCGGAGATTGTGGATGATGTTTTCAGGGATAGTCAGTTCTTCAGGTGTAAAATATGTCATAGGCTTTAAGGAATGAGGTGATTGATATTGAAATGTTCTCTGTTTCAATATTATAACGTATCATCATCATCCTTTATTGTATGTCGCAGAACTTTTTTTCTGTGCTGTCCTCTGAATGTTGGACAGTCTATGTGTCGCAACAGAGGTGTGCTGCGTTTTTCTTATTCGGAGTATATGCATCGGAGATTGCTTATCACCGTAGCCGATGCGCCGGTAGAGCCGGTGTGCTGGATGTGTATTCCGCCGAACGTGTTAGGTTCGACGGCTGTTTCTAACTCCATCTTCTCGTCTCCGTTGCGGATTTCGGCAGACAGCCGTGCGGCATTGGCAGAGATTACAAGGTGGCAGCCTTTGCGGAAAATGGTACACTTGACTGGTTGTGTAATCTGTGTTATCTTGCCGTTATCGTATTTCACGAGGTATGTCGCGACTGCCTTGTCGTATTCCGGCGTACGGACAAAGCGTATGCCATAGCCTGTCAGGGACTTTGTGTCGAACTTTATGCAGATATCTAAATATTGCCCTGTCGCGCTTCCGAATCCTTGTCCAGGACCTTTGCAGGGGTCGAGGCTTACACTCACTTTCTGTCCCTTGTATTCCACATCATGATGTGCGGTGTACATCAGACGTGCGCCTTTCACATTCTGAATCATTCCGTAACACCCTTCTGCGCCGTCCATGCCTTCGCCGAACACCCATGCCGGCTTTGTCGTGTCTGCCTCAAACGCATACATCCCCAAGTCTCCGGGGCAGTATGCGTCTGCCGTCCAATGTCCGTCTGATATTTTGGGCATATTGTTTATGCAGAACAGAGGGAAGGAGACAGGCATCGGAATGTCTGGTGTGGTAGGCACAACGAGTGGCTTTCCGTTCAGTGTGCAGTCTGTCATGTAGCACTTGTGACGCGGGTCAGGTTTGCGTGTCCATTCTATTTTCAGGTTCGGGTCGTCACTCGTGAATGTGCAACGCCGCAAAGTGACAGGGCTTGATGCCTTTGTCAGATATTGCACTCCGGTTGTCTTGCAGTGTATCTTGCAGTCTTCAAACAGTGCTCCTTGCGGTGATGTGGCATAGAACGGCTTGCCGGAGAAGAATGTGAATCTGCAATGGCGGTAAGTCCCTGTGCCGCATAAGGCATCGTCTGTACATTCAAAGTAGCAGTTTTCAAACAATACATCGTCAGCTCCGGCAAAAGGACAGAGATTGAGACGTGATATGAAACGGCAGTTCTCTGACTTGTAGTTCTTCCCTTTGCACAGGACAAGCTGCGCCTGCACGATAGCGTCGGCGCGTCTCTTGCGGTTCAGCTTGCTGTTGCGCGGATAAATAAGATCTACGTTGCAATAGTTGCCGAAAGTGATATTCTCTGTCGTGATGTTGTCTCCCTCTATATGGAACATCGTGAAATTGCCGTCTGCGCCTTGTGTCTGTCCGCGTTGGCAGGCCAGCACCACGTCGTTCGCGTCATCAGAAAGCCCAATCAGATGTACGCCGGAGAATTTCAGCTTCATGCCGAATGGCGTGCCTTCGCCTTCAAGCGGCAGGCGCATGGCAGGGTCGTCGGGGTCGTCTATCCAATAGACCGAAGGCTCTATATATACTTTTATTACAGAATTGTCTCCTTCGGGACGTGATGCGCTCAACCTTTCGGCACATTCCAGTGCTTCGTTCACGGTTTTGAAGACATATTGCCGTGCCTTTGTCTTTGCGCTGTTGTTCACATACAAGCATCTGCCGCCTGTCTTCAGCGTCTCGCCGAAAGCCTTGAAGGTCTTCTGTGCATATAGCATGGAAGTGAGCATTGTCAACAGACTGGCAATGCAAATCATCTTTTTGTTTATCATATCATTAAGTTTTAAGGTCCGTCGTATCTGTCCCCGCTATGCGGAGGCGTGTGCCGGTTGGCAAGTGTATGTCTCAGTCTTTCATCACGAAAGGTATTGCTGCGGCTGCTAATCCGAGACAGACGCTCAGCAGGATATACATGATGAATGTGCCGGCATATCCATTACGCAACAGGGCCAGCGCCTCGTAGCTGAATGTGGAGAATGTAGTGAAGCCTCCGCATAACCCTGTCGTGAGCAGGAGCCGTGTCTCGTACGTCAGCCCAAGCCGTTCGGAATAGTTGCAGAATATGCTTATCAGCGCGCATCCGATGATGTTTACGGCAAGTGTGGGCCATGGCATCACTGTGTCGTGGAAGCGCGGATGGAGCGACAGGTGCTGCCATAGCATTGACACCATGTATCTCAATGTTGACCCAACTCCTCCTCCGACGAAGATAAAGAATATTTCTTTCATAAATCAGAGTGTGTTACTCGATAAAGCCGATAATGCAGCGGCATGGCGTTTCGTATGGCGGGAGCGTTATTTCCCGCCCAGTTTCTCTTTGAGATATTGTCCTGTTATGCTTTTCTGACATTCCGCGACAGTCTCTGGCGTGCCTGCACATATAATGTCTCCGCCTTTGTCTCCGCCTTCCGGTCCGATGTCGATGATATGGTCGGCACACTTGATGACATCGAGGTTATGTTCGATTATAAGTATGGTATGTCCACGTTTGATTAACGAGTTGAATGCGTCAAGCAAGCGTCTGATGTCATGGAAATGCAGTCCAGTCGTCGGTTCGTCGAAGATGAAGAGGGTAGGGGACTGTTTCTCCTGGCCGATGAAGTATGCCAGTTTCACACGTTGGTTTTCTCCGCCTGACAGCGTTGAAGAGCTTTGTCCGAGTTTTATGTAACCCAATCCCACATCCTGCAACGGTCGCAGTCTTTCGATGATGGTTTTCTCTATGCGTTGTTTTGATGCGGATTTCTCTTTCATCCCTTCCGAGAAGAACTCTATCGCCTGGTTTATTGTCATGTCGATGATGTCATAGATGTTTTTCCCGCGATACTTCACTTCGAGGATGTCGCGTTTGAAGCGTTTTCCGTGACACGCCTCACAGACAAGTTCAAGGTCTGCCATGAACTGCATCTCAACAATCGTCGTGCCTGTTCCTTTACATTCGTCGCATCGTCCGCCGTCTGTGTTGAACGAGAAATGCTGCGCCGTGAAGCCCATTTGCTTTGCTAACTGCTGTTCTGCCATGAGTGTTCTGATGGCGTCGTATGCCTTGACGTATGTCGCCGGGTTTGAGCGTGTGGATTTTCCTATCGGGTTTTGGTCCACAAACTCTACGTTCTTTATTTCGGACACGTCGCCTGACAGTCCTCCGTACAGTCCCGGCGCGTCGCACGCTTCGCCGAGAGTGCGTTTCAGGGCAGGATAGAGTATGCCTTTTATTAGAGATGACTTTCCGGAACCAGACACGCCAGTCACTACAGTCATGACGTTGAGCGGAATCTTCACGTCCGTGCCTTTCAGGTTGTTGTGGCGCGGCGACTTTATGATGACAGCCCTGTTCCATTGTCTTCTCGATGCCGGCACGTCGATTGTCTCGGTGTGTGTGAGATAGCTGACGGTATGGCTGTCAGGATATTTCTCCAATGCCTCAGCCGTTATCTCGTCTGTTGAGCCTTCGAACACAATTTCTCCTCCATGTCGGCCTGCATCGGGTCCGACATCAATGAGGTAGTCAGCGGCACGCATTATCTCCTCGTCATGTTCTACGACAATCACCGTGTTGCCAATGTCCTTGAGCTGCTGAAGCACAGCAATCAGCCGTTGCGTGTCGCGTGAGTGCAGTCCGATGGACGGTTCGTCCAGTATATACAGCGAGCCGATGAGCGACGAGCCGAGGCTGGTACACAGATTGATGCGTTGTGATTCTCCTCCCGACAGAGTGTTTGACGGGCGGTTGAGCGTAAGGTATCCCAAACCGACGTTGAGCAAGAACTGCAGCCGGCTGTTTATTTCCGTCAGCAGGCGTTTTGCTATAGCTTGTTCCTGCTCAGTGAGTTGTATGTGCGCGAACCAGTCGTGCAGCTCTTCTATCGGCATCTCTACAAGTTGTGTTATTGTCTTTCCGCCGATACCGTTTTCGTCAGCGCCTATTCTGACGTATGTAGCCTCTTTCCTGAGCCTTGTGCCGTGACACTTCGGGCAAACTGTGCGTCCTCTGTATCTTGACAACATCACCCGATATTGAATCTTATACTGGTTTTCAGACAACATTCTGAAGAACTCGTCAATCGAAACCTTCTCGTGCGGGTCGGTATGTTCTTCGCTCGGCAAGCCATGCCATAGCCATGACTTGTGCTCGTCAGAGAGGCTGTAGTATGGCTCAAAGATTGGGAAGTTGTCTTTCTGCGCCCTTCTGACGAACTCGTCTTTCCATGTGCTCATCTTTTCTCCGTGCCAGCATTGCACGCATCCCTCATGCACGGATAGTGAGGGGTTAGGTATGACAAGAGCCTCGTCAATGCCTATGACACGTCCGAAGCCCTCGCAGGCGGGACATGCTCCGATGGGGGAGTTGAAAGCGAAGAGGTTGTCAGAAGGTGTTTCGAATGTCATGCCGTCGGCTTCGAACTTTGTAGAGAAGCTCCGTTCGATCATTGACGGAATGATGACGATGCTGCATGTGCCGTGTCCTTCGTAAAGTGCCGTTTCGAGTGAGTCTGTCAGACGTGACAGATAGTCCTTGGTGTCTGCGACGCTGAGGCGGTCGATGAGCAGATGCAGCTCTTCAAGCCTGACTTTCTGGTTCTCGTCCTCGTAGAAGGGAGCCTCTTCGATGCGCATCATCTCGCCCTGGTAGCAGAGCCGTGAGTAGCCTGCCTGCACTGACATCTGCAGCTGCCGTTGCAGTGTCCGTCCTTCCGGCAGGCGCAGCGGTGTGGTGATGATGAACTTCGTGCCCTGCTGATAGGTTTGTATATAGGCTATTATGTCCTCGATCGTATGTTTCTTCACCTCTTGCCCGCTGATGGGAGAGAATGTGCGTCCGATGCGTGCAAAGAGCAGGCGGAGATACTCGTAAATCTCTGTTGTCGTGCCGACGGTGGAGCGCGGGTTGCGTGATATGACTTTCTGTTCAATCGCGATAGCGGGCGGCAGGCCTTTGATGAAGTCACACTGCGGTTTTGACATTCTTCCGAGGAATTGTCGTGCGTAGCTTGAGAGCGATTCGACATATCGTCTCTGACCTTCGGCATACAGCGTGTCGAAGGCGAGCGACGATTTCCCGGAGCCAGATACTCCTGCCACTACAATGAATTTGTTGCGTGGTATGCGTATTGAAATGTCTTTCAGGTTGTTTACATTTGCGTGGCTTATCTCTATCATTTTTCTTGCAGGTGAATTGAACAGTTTTTATATGGCTGCCTGTATCAGGCATTGGCTGTTTACAACATCCCCTTTGTTGAAGGCAGCTCGAACTTGTAGATGTCTCGTTTCACTGCCATTTTCAGTGCTCTTGCCAGTGCTTTGAATATGCCTTCAATCTTGTGATGCTCGTTTTCTCCTTCCGCTTTGATGTTGAGGTTCATTTTCGCGGCGTCGGACAGAGACTTGAAGAAGTGCAGGAACATCTCTGTCGGCATGTTGCCTACCTTCTCGCGACGGAACTCCGCATCCCATACGAGCCATGGCCTGCCTCCGAAATCGAGAGCGACAGAGCATAGACAGTCGTCCATAGGCAG
>CALZMB010000069.1 GCA_945788485.1 uncultured bacterium
TTCTTCGGGTCGCCGTTGAAAGTCTTGTATCTGCGGAAGAGCAGCTGCACCAGCTTGCCCGGATAGGACGAGGCAGGCGCGTCAGCGAATTTGCACGACGGGTCGAAGGCGATGCCCGCCTCTGTGGTGTTAGAGATGATGAAGCGCATCTCAGGCTGCTCGGCGAGAGCCATGAACGCCCAGTTCTGCGCATACGGGTCGATGCCTCGGCTGATGACGTCGATGCGTGTCAGCTCGTTCACCGGCTCGCCGTTCTGCCTGCCCTGCAGGTTCACGTGATAGAGGCAGTCCTGCCCGTTCAGCCATTGCACCATGCCGCGGTCGATTGGCTGCACGACAACAACCGAGCCGTTGAAATTTGTCTTCTGGTTAGTGTTGTAGATGATCCAGTCAACAAAGGCGCGCAAGAAGTTGCCTTCTCCAAACTGGATAATCTTCTCCGGGGCTGTGCTCTTCGGAGCAGTCAGCCTGTTCAGTGATTTCAGTTGTGACATAATATTAAATTTAGATTACTTGTTTTTTGTATGTATATCCTTTATGCTCTTGGTTAGCAGTCGGCGCAGATTATCAATGCAAAATTACATTTTTTTCTCCGAACACGCTCCCTGCTCCCCTCATATCCCACTTGATTTATGATAATTTAACGTATGGGCGACATCAGCCAAGGCCGCCGTGAAACAGACGAGAATCGTCCTGCGGGCACGCTGACCGAAGCGGGGCAGACGACAACCGGGAATAAATGGTTAGTGAGAAACTTAACGTGAGTTCGATGAAAATTCATTCGTCGAACTCACGTTATGCTATATAATCACGCATCAGAAATTCTGTGTCATTGATGGACAGAAATAAAACAATTAGTTGACAAGTTTACGAGTTTTTTCACGACAACAGTGACAATCGTGACAACGTTTATTTCGGATGCTGAAGGCACATAGTTGTGACGCAAAAGGCACATGGTTGTGAAGCAAAAGGTATTGAGTTGTGGTTCTAAAAGCAGCATGTCGTGACCGTATGATAGCAGTCGAAAGTTCGTATGATAGCAGTCGAAAGTTCGTATGATAGCAGTCGAAAGTTCGTATGGTAGCAGTCAAAAGTTCGTATGATTGCAGTCGAATGTTCGTATGGTAGCAGTCGAGTGCAAAAAAAAACATAAATTATACATTCTGCATCATACTTTCTGGAAAAATATCCTTACCTTTGCCGTTGATCACATAATCTTTGACAAAAATGAGAAAAACAGAATCAGCAACACAAAGGCTCTGCGTCTTCGCCTTGGCGATGGCAGTCAGCCTCGCCGCGCCGGCACAGTCGTGGCGGACGAGTTCTTACAGCCTCAACCGCATCAAATCAAAGGTCAGCTCTGTGGCGAAGCAGTTGAAGGTGAACGAGCGTAAGACGGTCACCATCGACGCCCTGCCGCGCACCGTCGATGAATTCAAGACGCTTCGCGAGACGATAGGGCGCGAGCCGCAGGGTGCCGTCGCGCTCACCGTCGTGGGCATTGCGATGTACAGCGAGTTCGGCCAGGAGACAGGCGAGGCGTGCCTCGACCTCTGCAACGACTACCTCGGGCTGACGGGCTATATGCGCAGCCGCTTGAAGGAATGGTATGTCAGCGGAACGAACGACCCGCGCCCCTATCAGGCGGCGGCTTTCATGAAAGGGGCGTCGCCCGCCAACGGCTACAACCCCACGAAGCCCTGCACGATGACGATGACGGTGGCGGAGAAAAGCACGTCGTCGTCGGGAGAGCTTGTCGTCTTCAAACTCGACTACAGCGGCTCGCAGGTCTCGAAGTGGGTGAAGGTGACGGTGAAGAAGGGCGACGACGGCTTCTGGCGTGTCCACGCAAACCCCTCGATGCTCATGAAGGTTAGGGAGGCGGAGCAAGGCACGGAGTACAGGGGCTTGTGGTGAGAGGGGACAGTTTATAATAATGCAACAGGGGCGTGAAGACGGACTGCTGGTCCGCTTCACGCCCCTGTTCTGTACGGTTTGCTTTTTATAAATTATTACATTTCGCCATATCTGATTTTCTCTGTCTGGCGGCCGTTGGTGATGATATAAACGCCATAGTGATGTATGGGCAGCAGGCATGTCGTCTGGCTTGCTACGGTCCAGTTGAGCAGCTGTCCTGCCGCGTCATATACTCGGATATTGTCTCCGGCAACGACGTTCTGAAGCTCTACGCCGTCTTTACGTTTCACTACTTTGAAGCGTTGCGAGGCTTCTGCGGCTGTCACGACCTTTGTCGATGTCTTCTCTGCCACGTATGCCACGACGGGCGACATGTTGTTTGCCGACACCTGGTCTGTCACGACATTGCCTTCGGCGTCGATGGTGTATGCCACCAGATAGAGTGTCGTGTTGCTCTCTATGCCGTCGATGTCGAACGCCACGTTTGTGGAGTTGTTGCCGTCAGAGCCGTAAAGCTTCGAGGCGGGCACCGTGGCGACGCATTTGTCGGAATAAAGCTCTGTGCCGGCGGCGTCTTTGTAAACGCCCACTTTCACGCTCCACCCGTCTTTGAACGAGACGGGCGACATATTATATACAGCGGCTACGACCTTGGTGTTGCCGTCATCCTTTGTGGCTGTTGACAATGCGCTGACGGCTATATCGACGACGTTCACGCTCAATGAGCCCATGCCGGATTTCGTTGCAGCCATGACCTTGCGCACGCCTGGGTTTGCCTTCTGGCGCGCCATTGTGACGGAACGTGTGAGCATTGGCGACGTGACGAAATAGGGCGTGATGTCGAAGTTGATGGGCTGATTGATGTCAGTCGTTGCCGGCGCCATTGCTGTCACTTCTTCGCTGTAGCCAGGCAAGATATTGACTTTTACAGTCGTCAGTTTGCCGTTGACGTTGATGTCAACATAGTCGATTGCCTGATAGCCTTCGTTCATGACCACAAAGCTCAGCGATATGTCTTTGCCTTCAACGATCTGTCCGGCGAGTCCTGCATACTCGCATTTCAAAGAGTTTTCAAATGTCACGCTGCTGGTCAGCACGTTTGCGCCGTCAGTTTCGTCATCGGCCACAGTGATTGCAGCAGTGATTGTGTTGTTGTTGAAGACGGCATCATAGTAGGTCACTACGAGGTCGTCGTCCTGCTTCAGCAACTGCTGCGGACATGAGAGATAGACAAGTCCTTCTTCGCTACGGGAGATGCGTGCGCCATAGATTGCCGTCTTGACATCATAGATATTGTTGGCAAAATCGGTGTATTCACGCAGGCTCTCTTTCCACACGATGGCCAAGCCGTCGAGACCGGAGGCCGACTCCGGGGAGATCAGTTTGTAGTCCACGATGTTTCTGTTGGCCAGTCCGAGGGTGCCGACATCGGTGAACTCGCCATAACGTGACAGTTTCATCAGCTGCACGTCTGCCTTGCCGTTGTCACTTGTCACCATGGCTCCGACATAATAGCCGTCGCCCAGAGCCACAACCTGAGGCTGTGTCGCAACGATATCAGTACATACGTTCATCGGCAGGTTCTCATTCATTGTGAAGGCTGCCAGTTTTGAACTGATGTTGCCATCCTCCTGCGTTTGGATGATGGTGCCGACTACCATCGGCACATCATCGCACATGGCCACGCTATAGTCAGATATCTGTCTCGCCTTGTTCATCTCAAACATCGACGGGATGTAGTCGTTCCAGGTGCTGCCGTCATTGCATGCCATAAGGAGGTGTCCGTTCATGTAGCCCTCGGTCGGGTCTTCTGCATTATCCGCAGAAACGAAGTCACCGGCTTTCCATACTACAGCGGTCTTGCCCGTAGGCGATACGGTTGCCTTCGGCGTGAGATTGGAGTTGTATCCTTCAGAGAGTTTATATGGCTTGCTCCATGAGGAACCGTCGCCGAGGCTTGCATACACGGCGGTGCTGTTGGCGACAGCTGAGGCATCGCTGCTTTCGCTCGCGCCAGAATCCATGTATGTGAGCACACCTTTCTTCTGTCCGGAGACAGTGCGGGAGAATGCGTCAAGGTCGAACACATTGCGGTCGCCTTCAGTTTGGAACTCTTTGCCCGACTTCAGTTTGACCTGCGAGCATCCCGTCTCAGAACTGTTCGGACGGATGTATGCGAGTTCGTCGCCTCCGTAGAGATACATAGGCTGTGCGTAGGCATCGATATTGCTCAGCAACAGCTTTGTGTTCTCCGGGATGGCAGACAGGCGGAGAGGCTTGTAGATGGAAGAGCGCAGGCTCACCCTCTTCTGCACGTTAGCCTTGTCGGCCACCTTCAGCGGATTGCTGTCAGAGTTCGGCACATACCATACTCCGTTCACATCAAGTATCTTGCCTCGCCATGTCTTGCTCCAGAACAGGAACTTGGCCTTGGCGTATGCTTCCAGCCAGGCTCCAAGCTCCATTCTGATTCCGCCTTCAGTCTCGCCACCGAGATAAGGCTTGGTGGTCATCATGCTCTCGAATGATCCCCATGCGCTTCCTCTGATGCCCGCCTTGGCAGCAGCTATCCACAGGTCGATGCCCAACTCGGCGTAAGCCGAAACTTTCAGAGAGGTGAGGAAGTCGAACGTGATGTCCATCGGGCATGGATACATTGCGTTAGCACAGTCTTCCTGGCTGGGTCGCTCGAGCTTGACCTGCGCGCTCACCTCGCCCTCCAATGATGTGCCGAAAGAGCCGAAGCCGAGAGGAATCTTGGCTTTGACGTAGGCAGAAGCCTCAGCCTTGACGCCCATGCCTCCGAAAGCAAAGCTGTAGCGGTCCTTGTCATAATCATAGACAAGCCGTCCCTCCGCCCATGCACGGATGCCGGCAAAAGCCGTCGGGAACGCGAACAGGCGGTCGTCAGGATTGTAATCTTTACGTCTGTTCGGACGTGTCATCTGCTTCAGCTCGTAGATGTAACGGTCAACATCGCCGATGAAGTCCGTCTTGTCCATCAGGTCCATCATCTTGCCGCCAGGCAAGAAGTTCTGTGCATACAGCGCTTTGAATATGTAGTCGTCATTCTCTTTCTCCACAACCAATGTGAAAGGAAGCGTTGACGGCAGTTGCAGAGAGAAGTTGTCGAACTGGTTCTGCATCTTGCCGATGTTGATGCCTCTGGATGCTTGTCCGACCTCTGTGGTCGGAAGGTTGGGCGCAATTTCCATGCCATCAATCAGACCCATCGGGTTCTTGTCGATGTTTTTCATCTTCAGGAATGACACACTTTGGCCAGAGCCATCTGAAATGAAGGTTTCTCCTTCCGTCTCAGAATAGAGGAAGTCACGAAGTTCGCCTGAATAGGTGACAAAGTGATGGTTCAATGTATTCGAGATCCAAGTATTACTCTGCTTTTTCAGGGTAATCTGCTTCCCTTTGGCTTCAGGAGAGGTGATGTACAAATAAGTTGGTTCAACGGCATCCTGGTCAAATGCCAATTCAACCGAGATTGCGCGTCCAGGTTTGATTGATCCATCGTATGGAATGAACATATCCGAGCCGGAATAGATCTTGCTCATGGAAATCGTTCCTTCCCCGACAGGGTTTGTCTCCTCCGTCTCCACCTTTGTTACACTGACAAATGCGTCCTCTGTCGCCGGATAGAGCGGAAGGGTGTAGGTGACCTTGCCATCGGTCAAGAACACTTCCTGGCCATCAATAAGTACGCTGGCTCTTTTGAACTTAATATTCTGGACCCGACGTGGCATATATCCCTGCGCATTAACCTCAAAACAGGAAGAGTGGTAGGAAGAACTCATAGCCCCGTCTTCATTAAATTCCGCTTCAAAAGAAGAATTGTCGGATTCGTAGATAGTCACATTATCACAAATCGGCAGGCCGGTCTTCGCATCCACGAATTTCACATACATCTTATCAAGAGGCTGCATCTTGACCAAATTGGTGGCCAACTTCTCCTCCTTGAAAGACTGAGGATCCAGCTCCATTTCTGTATTCACATCGGAAACTATCGGAGTGGGATTGTTGACTATGGTCGGTGCAATGAACCTGTGGTCCTCACCTTCTCCCACGTGGTCGGTGACAGACATCATTGCGATGCCCTCAGGGTCGGATATGACGAATGATTTTCCTGTGGCATAATGCGTCTTGTTGTTACCGGCAAGTGTGGTGTAGTTCACTTCAAATTCGACATCCGTGAGATCATATTGGCGGCTTTCGATATTCAGGATGTACGAAGTGCGCAGTTCTTTGCCGTAGCACGTATAGGAGAAGGTCTTCTCCAGTTTCGCATCCGGGAACTTGAATGTCAGCGTGTGGCTCTTGTCGTCGAATGGGCAAGAAATCAGGAACTTGTCATAAGCAGATCCGGCAGGTATTACTTTTATCGTTTCTTGCCCATCATACACAATGTGCATATCGCCATAAGTGTTAGGGGCATAAGGATAAAAATAAATATAATTGCTGTAATTCAAGAGATTAAAGTTCTCCTCGGTCCAGTCTGACATGAAATTGTCATACATGTCCTTGTTGTCGGAGACCCAATGCTCATCGTCCAATCTGCCGCCTTCACCGCTTTTTGCACCTTTCAGTCTGTAGAATGTCGGGATGAAACGTGGATTATCCCAAGATATCAGAGGCGAGCCTTTGTAGTACAACTGCACTGCTCCTTCATAGCCGTAAGCATTCTCCCTCGTCAATGAGCTATATATGTTCATTGCTCCTGCCCTGATGACATTGGTATAGTAGTTGTCCTTCTTGAAGTCAAGGTTTAACGTCGCTTCCACATACTTCCTGTCAGGCATCATGCGAAGCACTATGTTGTCATCAATCTTTTTCTCCCCTTCGAACAGTTCTATCTCACCCGGCTCGAATGTGCGGTTGAAACAGTATTCGGTGGGTTGACCTACGTATGTGCCCACAATGTCAGAGACTCCATCATATACTCGGTGCTGCATCTCCAGCTTGAAACCTTCTTCTCGGTCGAGCTTCTTAAAAGTCACTTGGGCATGGCCATTGCCGTTTTCGTCAATGGTGACCGCACCTTCGTCGCTCAAGCTTGTGGCGGATTCAGCGTTGGTCAGATCATGATAGACATAGAAGGTGCAAGTGTAGGTGTGCTCTTCGCCGTCGTTCTTGTTGCGTGCCGGAATTGTTATGTGTGCCGTGCAGGTGGGCTCTGCGCTATGGTACTGATCCTGGTAGCGCTTGCGCAAGAAGGTCTTGTCATTGAATGGGATGACTACTGACACCACCGATGAGATGCCGGACTTCTCTATCGGGGCATCGAGAGTGATGTCAGAATATTTGTCACTGTCATGGTGACGGAGCACCACCGTCGCCTTGTCGCTCGTGAACTCCCAGTCTGGCAAGGCGTGGTAGATATAATTATAGTAGTGTGTCAGCTCCACGTTTACTGCCGTGATGAGCACTGTTTCATCATCGGAAGTGAAGTATTTGTATTGGTAGCTGTCATCTGGCAATACGCCCATCACATGAAGCCGGACAGTCTTTTTCAGACGCTCAGTGTTAGGGGTCTGTCCGATTGAAGTGAGATAGTCATACTCTTCGCTTGTGAAGGTGATGTCGGTGAAGCCTGACCCCGTCACTTCCACCAAACCAGATGCCGACACAGTGGCCACATCAGTATTGCTGCTCTTCCATGTTCCTTTCATGAATGAGCAGTTGGCAGGCGAGATGCTGACGTCGAGCTTGAACTGCTGCGTCACCATATTCTTACGAATCTCATTGCCTTTAGGCATTCCTGTGATTTCTATGCTCTCTGTATTGACAATCACAGGCTGTCCCTCCACATAATAGCTGAAGAATGCATCAGCAGGAAGGAGATATGGCAGACGGTCTGTCACCCACCATGCATTTGTGTCATCGGTGGACAGCAACACGCCTGAGACCATGATTTCAGCGTAGTGTGTCGCAGAGGTCTCGCCCATTGCCGGGTTCAATGCGTTGAAGCTGAACACCAGTTCGCCGTTCGTCGTATCAAGTGTCGGACTGGCACTGTTGAGCGTTGTCTCTCCGCCATCGCCCGTGAGCGCCACGCAGTTCAGCCATTCGTCGCCATAGACAGCGTTCAGCTTCTCCCAGTTGGAGACCTTCACGCGCATCGTTACAAGCTCTCGCGGGGAATAGGTTGTCTTGTCAAGAGTGATATCGCCGAATTTCGGCTTGATGCAGCCCGGCTTGCCCATATTGTAGTACAAATCCCATGTCATATCCACATCAAAGGATGCACCTCCAGCTTTCACGTTGCTGATTTTCTGTCCTTTCAGCGGCGAACCCACGGAATTGTCCCCGGCAGTGATGTCGTTGTCATCTGCACGATAGGCAAACAGAAGCTGGTTATAAGCGTTGGTGCCTGCGGGCTGCAACGGCACAAGCTCTTTGGTGCCGCTGCCGGTGGTGATGGCAAACCGCGTGTTTTCATCCACGACAATATTCAGGAAGTCTGAGTCGAACCAATGCTTCGACCCTTTGAGTTCTACATTCACCACAACCCATTCGCCAGACTTCACCATATCGGCGCGCGACATCAAGCCGGCGGAATATAGCTTGACAGACTCTCTTTCGTCAAGCACGGTGTTGAGCGGCGTGGCGGCCGGGTTGTGCAGCCTCAGCTGCACCATGTCATAATCCACCGTCGTACGGTTGCCGTAGCTGAAACGGACATACCCGGACAGATCCTCACGATATTCGCTGTAGCTGACAGCTTCAGGCGTCAGCACGGTTATCGTCTTTTCCGTCTCGCCGGGCTTGAACACTATGCAGTTCCACCCGTCCCATTCGTAGGGCTGGTTCTCGTCTCCTTGTGTCAGGGGACGGCTGTAGAAGTTGTCGCCGTAGCGGTTGTCGCGCTCCAGGGTGTATAGACCCAAGTCCGCTACCTGGTACCAGATAGATACAGGGTAGTTGGCATCCGCCCCTTTAGGACGTTTCAACACAAACGAATACTCTTTGTTCGGAGCCCATGTGCCGAGATCAAGATATCCCATGCCGTCAACTCCGGAAACAGGCTGTGCGCCCTCCACTTTCAGAACGTCACCCTTGATGAGTTTCGGTGACGTGTCGTCTGCTGCATACAAGCTGATATGTATGCTCAGCATCATGGCAAGCAGCAGCCAGAAACGTAGATTTCTTTTCATAAATAAAGTGATAAAAAAAATATTGCAGAATTAACTTTCAAGCAAGACCGATGGATTGGCCTGTGCAAAGTTACTCTACAATATTTTGATTATGTCTGTGAAAAGGAAGGTTTCAGTTACATTCTGCACTTTCTGTTACCAAAAACTCTGTTGGCGCGACACCTTTTATGCGCTTGAAGACCCTGTAGAACGTGATGCGGTTGCAGAACCCGCATTCCTCTGCAAGGGTGTCTATCGTATGGTCGCGAAGCCAGCCGTCGGCGAGAAGCCGCACCGCCTCTGCTATTCTCATCTCATTGACATAGCTCTTGAAATTGGAGGCGCGGCAGCGCGAGATCACTTCTGACACCATACGGTGGTTCTTCGACAGCTTGGCAGCAACGGCGGCTACTGTAAGGCTGGGGGTTTTGTAGAGAAGCTCTCTCTGCATCAGCCCGTCAAT
>CALZMB010000070.1 GCA_945788485.1 uncultured bacterium
GTTGACCACAAATGGCAACCTGCGGCCCAGTTCCTTGTTCTGGGTCTTTATGTTTCCCGAAAGATGAGTGACATTCTCAAGGCTTGCCTTTATTTCATTGGCGAAATACGCCGCGCTTCGTTTCACCCTTTCAAGGAAAGCATTCTCTTGCAGCAGTGATATGTTCGATGCCATGATGACAGCTCTCCATTTGTCAGCCACGGCGCGTATCTTGTCGTTCATGTCCCTGTAAGCCTGTCTGTGACCTTCCAGCAGAGAAGGGTAGCTGCTTGAGAACGAAGTCTCCATGAGCCTCAGCATGCTTTCTTCGGCATCAAAAAGATTGCGGAAATCGAAGAGTTCCATCATCAGTTGTCTGTAGTAATCATCTTTCAGCCTCGGCAAGTTCTTCACGCTTTCTGCAGCACATTTCTCCTGATTCGTAATGTATGAGCTCACATAGTTGTCAGTAATGATATTGTATGGCAAGAGCCTGCTTGACAGCGTCATCCCTTCGAGACTTCTGCACCTGCTCAGAGCGACATATACCTGGCCTGGCGCGAAAGAGTTGCTTGCGTCAATCACGGCTCGGTCGAATGTCAGACCTTGGCTCTTGTGTATCGTTATTGCCCATGCCAGACGCAGAGGGAATTGTTTGAAGATGCCTTGTATCTCTGTCTGTATCTCAAGCGTCTCGGGATTGATGGTGTATTTGTTGTTCTCCCATTCTTCTTGTGTCACTTCTATTTCGTCCTTGTCGCCGATACATTCCACGCGTATTTTCGTCTGGTCGAGGTATGTCACCTCTCCAATCTTTCCGTTATAATACAGGTGTTCGTCAGAACTGTCGTTCTTCACGAACATAACCTGTGCTCCCACCTTCAGTGTAAGAGACGGGGCAGTAGGGTAGGAGTATTCCGGGAAGCTGCCCGTTATCTCCGCATTATAGACATACGGCTTGCGGTCGATATCTGCAAGTTTTTTGTCATTATAAGCGTCAGCGTTGCGGTTGTGCGTTGTCAGTCTGATGTACCCACATCCCTCGGGCGGCTCATACTGGGCATTGTAGCGTGAGTTCAGTATCTCCAGGTCCCTTTCTGTAGCATGGCCCTCCCTTATGTTGTTCAGTATGCCGACAAAATTGTCGTCTTCCTGCCTGTAAACCTTGTCGAGGACAATCGTGACATAGTCCACCGCAGCGAGAGCCTTGCTGCCAAAGAAATACGGAGTGTTGTAGTATTCGCGTATCAATCCCTCATCTTCAGGTGTGACAACGGGTGTCAGCTGGCACAGGTCTCCTATCATCAGAAGCTGCACGCCGCCGAAAGGTCGGTTCTTGTCTCTGAACCGCCGCAACACCGAGTCCATAGCATCGAGAAGATCCGCACGCACCATCGAAATCTCGTCTATGACAAGCAGGTCGAGGGCGGCGATGATACGACGCTTCTCCCTTCCGAACTCAAAGAAAGTCTTTGCTTTCTGCCCGGGAACAAAAGGCGAGAGAGGCAGCTGGAAAAATGAATGTATCGTCACTCCGCCGGCATTCATCGCTGCCACGCCAGTAGGAGCTACAACAACGAGGTTTTTCTTGCTGCGTTCAACAACATTTTTCAGGAATGTCGTCTTTCCCGTTCCTGCCTTTCCTGTCAGAAAGATGCTCTTGCCCGTATGTTCAACAAACTCCCAAGCATTCTCTACAGCCTGGTTTGTGTCATGCTGTCCCTGTGAGTCAGACATATTATTCTCAAATGTATTCATGCGTCCTTTTTCTTGAAGAAAGAATGGTTAATCTACGTTAATTATTATGCTCTTATGTACGATATGTAAAAAAAACGTACTAATTTTGTCTTCGCTTTTATTGGAGAGGTGCTCGAGTGGTTGAAGAGGCACGCCTGGAAAGCGTGTAACCGGCAAAACCGGTTCGCAGGTTCGAATCCTGTTCTCTCCGCAATGTTAAGGGAATCGTCATGATTCCCTTTTTTGTTTTCTGAGTGTCATCAGCTGTCACGCCTCTCCTTTATTTATTATTGAGAAGGCAGAATCCGCCTTGTTATATCGTCGTGTTTCAGCAATAAGCCTCTTTCAGAACAATATTATGCAAAATTAAGCATAATATTCCGATTATCCGCAAATGCAGTTGAAATTCTGACAAAAAACAATCAAAAACTGCCATTGCAATATGTTAGGAGCTGTACATGTTTTTGTATCTCACTATCTCTACAGAATCTCGGTTTATCTCTTGTTTATCGCCTTGTGCTTGATTTCTGTTTTTTTCCCCCAGTTGACACAGGTTTTTTTTCGCAAGCTCAAGGACAAATCTCATAGTGCCCCCAAAAGCCCATAATATTCGAAAAACGACACAAAAACATGAATTTTTATCTATAGGCATCGTTTATATTGCGTTTTTTGCAGCTTTTTCATGAAAAAAGAGTATTTTTGTATGTGATTACGTAATATTCATAGCATATCTTGATGCGTGGGAAATGTTGAATGAGAAGTATAAGATGTAATATATGCAAATCGGTTTTGTAAACTTCAATACAGAAGAAAAGAAAAGAGTAGCCAAGATGATGCAACTGTTGCAGGAATCAGAAGCTATTGAGGAATTGGGCATTGGAAGAGTACGTGATCACTTCTCCAATACCCTGTTTCCGGGAACCTCTACCCTTCAGCATCATGCCAAGTATTTTGTCGTGATGCCTTCGCTCTATTATCATACGGCATTCAAGAGCCGCAAGTTTCAGAATCTGTCAGAAGTCAGCCGTTATATCAAAGAGGCTGAGGTGCAGATAACCCGCCAATTATCCGAGGACGAGAATGGGGTACTTAGAACTGACATTTCCGGCATTACCGGCATCAATACTTACAAGGAAGCCTTACATGACTATAACAAGTACGTTAAATACGATCCTGCTTACATCTACGGAAGTGGTTTGGCGCGTTATGCCATAATTCCTGATACTGGCATCGAAAGATTGATTTTTGAACTGAACAGAAAGCACTTTGCTGACCCTCATGCCAAAAGCCATATAAAAAGCGAGGACACCGCCGGGGATGCCGATGAATTGACGGGAGACAAACAAGTCATAAAGACTTGCGGGGAAACATACGACTTCTTTAACGGGAAGACAATGAATCTCGCTCTTACAGAAATGGAAGCCGCGTTCCTCAAGGACAGAATACTCAAGTGTTGTGGCGGAACTATGCTCGCATACCTGATAGAAAGCAAGCATGATATTCCAGAGGGTATCGGTTACTACGAGATTGAAGACATCTTGGCAGACTTGAAGCCTGAGGTCCTTGACATTTACAAGAAAACTGTACTGTTATCAAAACTCATGCACCTGATTGACTGGCGTTTCAACTATTGCTACTATGCAAGTTTTGACAAAACAGAAAAAGCGAGCGTCTGCGAGGATGAATACTGCAAACTATTGTCAGAAAACAAGGAAGTGATAAGCCATTCAGAAGCATACAGAGCCTTGTTCGACTACATCCGCACTATTGACGAGAAGCTTACTGAGTTTTGCGAAAGTTGTTATAAGGCAATCATTGATGGAGAGCAAAAAAATCTTGACCAGCTTGTCAAGTCACGAGAAAAGACTGTCAAGCGCGAGAGAAGCAAGATTGGAAATAGCGCATACAAGAATCAAGGCAGAGGAAAGCCATTGCCAAACACCTTCCGCTGGGAAACCGTGAGAACTATAGTAAATGAAATCAGAAATCCTCAATAAAACTATGGCAGAGAAATTACTGAAAGAGCATCTGTATGGTGACTTGTTGGCGCCTGCTTCTGGTTATTCCACCGACTTCGCTATGGGAATGACCTACAGCCTGAGTTTTGAAGCCATGCTTACGGCTCATCTGGCATTCGGAATGCTGGGTGAGATGGATGACAATGTCATTCAGTCTCCCCATATCCTGCTTGAAGCCGTAGCTAAAAGCAGTGATAAGGTTGTGGTTTTTTGTAACAAAGGCGGCATAGCCGTACCTCCAACTATACGGAAAGTCTATTCATTGATGGAGCGTAATATCTTCGAAGTCTTTGACAAGCAAAACGTCAAGGCGAATTTCCACCCAAAACTATGGCTGATACGAGAAGTCAACAATGATGACAGTAAGGACGTCTTGATGAAACTCATCGTCACAAGCCGCAACCTGGCATATACTGATACGATTGACTGCATAGTTTGCCTAACAGGCAAGGTTGGAGGAGCTTCGGTCAAGAACGAGAAGCACCAGCCCCTGACCGCATTCATCAAAGCAGTTGTCGATGAATCGAACATAGGAGAAGAGCAGAAGAAATCCGTATTGAAACTGGCAAAGGACCTGGTGCGGGTAGAGCACTTTGATGTTGATGCGCCATTCGAAGATTATGACTTCTTCCCTTACCTCTTCGGTTATGACTTTGAGCTGGGCAGCGTTGAAGACTATCTTTTTGGCAGTGAGAGTGTCATTGTATCGCCTTTCATAGATAAAACTATGTTGTCAAGGCTTTGTCCTGAAAACAAGAACAAACATACGCTGATTACTCGAAAAGAGTATGTAGATAGAAGCGTCTTTGACAAGTTCTGCAACAAAGGCGGCATCTATGTGGCTCTTGATGACCTGGCAAGCAGAGGCATGGACTTACATGCAAAGATGTATCATGTATGGAATGGGCGAAACGAACAGTATCTGTATCTTGGTTCTGCCAATGCTACAACATCAGCATTTGAACGTAACGGAGAATTCCTTCTCAGGCTCAAGTACATGTATGGGAATAACCGGTCAGCACAATTCCTTGCTGATTTCTATGAGAAAGAGAACAGCGACAGCAAGTTCATTCCATTGAATGAGCCATTGGAGAACGCTTCTGCTGTAATCAAATGGGATGCGGCGGAATCTGCCATGAAGGATTTGATGTGTGCAGAAGACTTGAAGGCACGAATAATCCATCATCGTGATGGAGGGTATTCCGTGGCGGTAACATCGAGTGCCGGGAAACTGTCGAATGAGGTTTCCGTAGCTCCTCTCCAAAAGAAGGAACTTCAGCAAAGATGGACGGGAAGAGTGGTCTTTGAAGACATGAAGATTGATGAACTGTCAGAGTTTTATATACTTGCGGCAACATCTCCTGACGGAATAATTCATGAGGCAATCGTGAAGATTGAAACAACGGGCATGCCATCTGACCGGGATAAGGAAATATACAAAGGCATCATTAAGACCAAGAAGGATTTCTTCCGCTTCATCGAGCTCATGCTGTCTGACACTCCTATAGAATACATTGCAAGCGAGATTCTGTTGAAAGAATCTGAGGGAAATGGAAACAAGGCTGATGAAACCATGGTTTTCCCAAGTCTTTATGAGAAAATGCTGAAGGTTGCGGCAACCAACCCGAAACAAATTCATGAGATAGGCAGATTGGCGAGTAAATTGAGCAATGATGTGGTGCCTCCTGCTTTCGTGAAAATTTATAAGCAATTTGTTGCTGCTCTCAACTGATGACGTACAAGTATGAAGAACAAACCATTGGATTTTCAGGCAGCTACTGCCGAACATGTACTTGAAGCATTCAAGAATGGACAAAAGCGAGTCTTAGTTGCCGATGAAGCAGGTCTTGGAAAGACAACTGTTGCATCAGAGATTGTTCGCCGTGTAAAAGAAGAACTGTCGAAAGACGTTCTTGAGGACGACGGCTTGTATTGCATCGTCTATGTATGTTGCAACCTTCAGATTGCTCAACAGAACATAGATACGCTATCAGATGATGGCGCCAAGGTGGATCTGTCGCAGAGCCGTTTGTCTATGCAACACTTTGTTTACTATAGGAAAAAGGCGGAATTGCAAGAACAAGGCAAAGACACATTGGTATTATCACTCACTCCCGCCACATCATTTCAGATGACGAATGGCACAGGAAGCGCCAATGAAAGAGCTTTGATGTACGCTTGCCTGTCGTTGCTGCCTCAATTTGAAACCAAGGAACAGCTTGACAAGCTATCATCGTTGCTGGTTGGGTGGGCTCCGAAAGCCTGGGAGTGGATGAGCGTATTCTATTTCAATGAGGTACGCAAGCCTGCCATGTGTGAGTATAGAACCACTATTACGAAAGCCATGACTGAGCGGTTAGCCAAACCTGTTTCAGAAGAAGAAACTCTCATGCAGAGACTGATTCGTCTTTGTAATTCAGTGCAGGACAAGCGATGGCAGAATGATGCTTATTTCTTCACGATTGAACTAAGAAAGGTCTTTGCTTATATCAGTCTTGATATATTGAAGCCGGATTTGGTAATCATGGACGAGTTTCAGAAGTTCAGCTCGTTGATTGACACAGACAAGGCAACAGCTACTGAGGAAAATATGATTGCACGTAAGTTCTTCGCCAATAAGGACACCTATATCTTATTGCTGTCTGCTACGCCATACAAGCCATATACGACCTTGGAAGAGCTTAATGAAAGCAATCTCGACGAACAATATAGGGATTTCCTTCGTCTGATGGAGTTCCTTCATGCCAACGATAAAACAATGGCAGATTTCAAAAACGTCTGGCGTGAATACTCTTATGCTTTGAAGCATCTGGATAAAGAAACAAGAGAAGCAATAGGTCAGAAGCATCAAACTGCCGAAAGCATGCTATATAACGTCATGGGACGTACAGAACGATCAAATGAAGGCGTCATTCATGAAAACATTCCTCCTATTGATGACTACCTGTCTGTTGGTGATATCACATCGTTCGTGCAGATGCAGCACTTGATAGACAACTGCCGGAAGTTTGGCAAGAAAGTTTATTCTGCTCCGGTTGATTACGCAAAGTCATCTGCTTTTCAACTTTCGTTTATGGACAACTATAAACTGAAAGACACGATTGCAGAAGCATGGAAGGCTGGTGCCGGCAAAGGCATCAAGACAGACTGCTTGCTGCTCGACCGTGATGAGGTTGAGAACTACACTCTTAAAGACTACAGAAATGCCCGGCTTGATTTCGTGGTTGACACAATCTTCGGAAAAGGCAAGAAGTCAACAGGAGCAGAATCATTGCTGTGGATACCTGCCTCTCATCCATATTACACCCAGCAGCCCAATGTCTTTACAAAGAACGAATCATTCTCGAAGTATCTGGCGTTCTCGTCGTGGGGCATGGTTCCTAAGATGCTTGCCTGCCTGATTTCATACGAGGCGGAAAGACGTTTATTCCACAAGACAAACGAGACCTACCACAAGGAGGATTCCCAACTTCTTAAGGATAGTGCAAAGACAAAGGCATTAACAATCATGCATACTGTTTCAACCTGTTTGGCGGACATGTATCATCCGGAAGAGTGTTGCGGAATGCCTCTTAGCGCTATCAAGCAGCAAATCAAGACGACTGTCAGAAAGAAACTGAATGAGTTTAGTGGCAATACGGTCAGCCGTGTCAGTTCGTTGGATATTTATCAGTTGCTGGTGTCATTCGATAATCCGGAAGAGAAAATCAGAAACATTCCCGAAGAAGCTGACGACGTGTTGGCAGATATGGCAATCGGAGCTCCTGCCATGTGCCTCTATCGCATATTCAAAAGAATAGGCGATGCCAACGCAAAGGAACACGCAGCAGACGTGGCGAAGGAATTGGTTGGCATCTTCAACAACCGACAAGGTATTGCTGCCGTTCGATGCAACTGCCGAGCCCATAGCAGCTTCTTCCAGAATGTGGTTGACTATTGCATATTGGGCAATCTCCAAGCTGTTCTTGACGAGTTTGTACACATGATTGGAGAGAACAAATCACCCGAAACCATTGTGGCAAGAATGAAAGAATCCTTTGTGTCGGCTTATCCACAGCAGGTAAATACGATACAGACATTCGGGAAAGACGAAAAATTCACGATGCGCAAACATTTCGCTGTTGACTTCGGCAGTGGAAAGCAAACAGAAAAGGATGTCAATCATGCAACCAACGTTCGTTCAGCATTCAACAGCCCTTTCCGCCCCTTTGTCTTAGCTTCAACATCTGTAGGTCAGGAAGGTCTTGACTTCCATTGGTACTGCCGCAAGATGATTCACTGGAATCTGCCATCCAATCCTCAGAATATGGAACAGCGCGAAGGACGCATCAATCGTTATAAATGTCTCTCCGTCAGAAGAAACATCGCTAAGCTATATTCCGGAATTTTCAAATGGGATGATATGTTCGGCAAGGCTTCAACCGAGCTGAAAGGCGACAATCCTGAAATGGTTCCATTCTGGTACTTGCCTTTAAACGACGAACACTTTGACGGCATTAATACGGAGAAGATTGAACGTATTGTCCCGATGTACCCGATGAGTGAAGACGAATCGCGATACAACAGACTTATTAAAGTTCTTTCGCTTTATCGTCTCACCATGGGGCAACCGCGCCAAGAGGAGCTGCTCCAAATGCTTGAAGGAAAAATCTCACAGGACCAGATTAAACAACTGATATTTGATTTAAGTCCATTCAGCAGAAATAATAAAAAATGAGACTTTCAATTTATAATTTACAATTTATAAAAGCCACCGTCCTGAGGCGAGTAACAAAAACCAATAAAACCCCTTGAAGATGATGGGGGGAGCACGCTGCCAACTTGTTTGCGATTTTTCTACGACAACAGAGATAACGGGAACAACGTTGTTACACATATAGTTAACCTGTTTGTCACAAGTATCACGGACGGCTGTCAGCCGGCATCAATGTTGTCGTTGTTGTCTCTGTTGTCTTGAAAAAACTCATAAACAACTTGAATTATTATATATACGAAACTCTGTAAGGGTAGGGATAGCCTGTTATTATTTCTGCGCGCTTTACAATATGTCACAAAAATATAGATTATCCTTGCAATATGTAAATTCTTGTATTTTCTCAAAAGTATATGTTTTGCATGAAAAAACTGTGCCGAGACATGAAAAATCTTGACAATTGAAATATGCGGAATTAACATTTGTAAACAGTGATTGGCATGATAATTTTTTAGTTTTTTAGGCTTCGCGATGCAAAACAATACCTCTTGGGGTCCAAGATATACTATCTTGGACGGTGATTCAATACTTCTTGCAGCCCAAAACATATTGAATGACAAGCCAAAACACACTGTCTTGCCTGCAAAAAAGCTGTTTTTTGAACGAGAGAACAGCGCAAATTGTTTTTCGGATTATGCAACACGCTGGTTATTAAAAAGTTATAAAAACATAGCGAGAAACGTCTGTACGACTACGAACTTGTTGTAGATGATTTATAAACGATTCTCGCGGATTTGAAATCACAATTGTTTGTCGGTTTCATGCTTTCAGTTACAAAAATCAAATTGTCAGTTCATCATCCAACTATGTTTCATCTGTGCTATCTTAATCTTCTGTGATTGGATAGGCGTAAAATATACAATCATATATCTGATGATATAATTCTGCAAGAATTACCATTATGTTAAATAGAGTATTCTGCAAATTATCATATCATGTGTCAAACAATAAAACAAAAGACGATAATAATTGATAAGTGAAAGGTGAAATGACGGTTGAATTTTAAATGATA
>CALZMB010000071.1 GCA_945788485.1 uncultured bacterium
TGCCTACTTGGCCACCGAACATGCACCATTCTCCAACTTTTGTAGAGCCGGCAATCCCTACTTGGCTCGACATCACGGTGTTAGCGCCTATATCAGTGTTGTGTGCAATCTGTACAAGGTTGTCAAGTTTCACGCCTTTTCTGACGTATGTCGAACCCATCGTCGAGCGGTCGATGCACGTGTTAGCGCCAATCTCGACGTTGTCCTCTATTGTTACAATGCCAATCTGCGGAATTTTGTCATATCCGTCGGCAGTGGGGGCGAAGCCGAAACCATCTGCTCCAATGACACATCCTGCATGCAGTATGCAGTTTGCACCGACTTTACAGTCGTGGTAGATCACGGCATTGCTGTATATCTCCGTGTTGTCGCTGACAGATGCTCTGGCACCGACGGTGACATGAGGATGCAGCACGCACCCGTCGCCAATCTTCACGTTAGGTCCGATGGCGACGAAAGGTCCGATGTAGCAGTCTTTGCCTATTGTAGCTGTCTCGTCGATGAATGCGAGCGAACTGATGCCTTTCAGTTTAGGTTTCATCGATTCGTATAGTTGCAGCAGTTTCGCAACCGCCTCGTAGGCGTTCTTAACTCTTATCAGTGTGCAAGACACCTCTTTCTCAAGCTTCAGATTTTCATCTACGAGCACGATGCTTGATTTTGTCTCGTAGATGTAGTGTGTGTATTTTGAATTGGCAAGAAAAGATATTGCGCCTTCTTTGCCTTCTTCTATTTTTGCAAATGAATTTACCGTGGCGTTTTCGTTTCCTTCCACGCTTCCCTGTATAAACTCTGCAATTTGTTTAGCTGTAAATTCCATGTTTGTCGTATATTTTCTGCAAAAATACAAAAACTTTTTTTACTGTGCAATATTACAGAAGATAATTTCTGTTCATTTATACGAAAAATATAATCTTTGTAATATTTTTAGACAATTACACAACATTCAGCATCATGATTTCATGTGTATGACAATATCAGCATCTTTGGTATGCGAGCAGGTGTTTTGGAGGCTGTTTGCTGTGCAGCGCTGCGTTCAGCATGTCTGAAGTGTCGCATATTTCGCATATCGTAGCGTCTTTCATGAGGATATTGATATTGTCGCCTTCCATATCATACGTATGTTTGTTGATGCTGTCTGTGCTGTAGAAATATTCTGTGTCTTCAAACGACACACGGAGGTTTTCAGACAGTGTTTTGCGCAGACTGGCAATCTTTTCTTCATCGAAAGGCGTGTCGGACACCTCCACCTTAAACAGCTTTCTGTTTATCAGGTTGTTGGCGAGTGTTGAAAGTATTATGTCTTTGTTGTTGAGCCACACTTTTACAGATGTCCAGATGTCGTTGTCGTCAAGAGCAGAATAATTCTTCAATGCTGTATCGTCTTCTCTGAATATCTTCTCCGTCACATTATTATACAGGAAATACGCGAGTGCAGGCGATGCGAACAGCTCTTCGCCTTGGTCGGCAAGATGTTTTGCTCTGCGCAGCAGGTTTATCAGCACCTTCTCGGCAGCCACAACGGTCTTGTGCAGATAGACCTGCCAATACATCGAACGTCTTGAAATGAGATAGTTCTCTATAGAATAAACACCTTTTGATTCAATTACGAGGTTGTCATCCACGACATTCAACATTTTTATTATTCGTCGTGCTCCTGTCGCGCCTTCCTGCACCCCGGTGAAGAACGAATCACGTTGCATATAGTCGAGACGGTCCATATCGAGTTGCGACGAGATGAGTTGGTGCAGGAAATGCTTGTTGTATTGGTTCTTGAAGATACAGATGGCAAGATTCAGGCGTCCGTTGAAGTCTCTGTTTATGACTTCCATCATTTTCAGTGATATTTCTTCATGGTCTATGCCCGAAATGAGCGTGTTTTCCAGCACGTGCGAGAATGGTCCGTGTCCGATGTCATGCATCAGGATGGCAGCCTCGACAGCCTCTGCTTCCGAGTCGAATATGAAAATGCCTTTTCTTGCCAGTGATTGTATTGCTTCGCTTGTCAGGTGGTAGGCTCCTATAGAGTGTTGAAATCTTGTGTGTTGAGCGCCAGGATATACGAAGCTTGATAGTCCGAGCTGCTTGATGCGTGTCAGTCTCTGCATAAGCGGGTGCGAGACCGTGTCGAGCAGCAAACCGTGTGGGATGGTTATGAATCCATGCACAGGGTCGTTGATAGTCTTTGCCATGTCTTACAAAATATATCGAGCTCACTTCAATAAGCGTACTCAGTAACTATATGTTTTCCCGCACATTACATTCCCTAAAAAGCACGATGGCTGAATCCTTATTTCAGGATTTCAGCCATCTGTTGCTGCAGCTCATGCGCTTTTTGCGCTGCTGCCTCTGCATAGTCTGTACCTTTTGATGCGAAGATGATGCCTCTGCTGCTGTTGACGAGCAGTCCACAGTCTTCTGTCATGCCGTATTTGCATACGTCTTCAAGCGAGCCGCCTTGTGCTCCCACACCAGGGACGAGCAGGAATGCGTTTGGCGCAGCTTTCCTGATGTCTTTGAACATCTCGCCTCTTGTTGCGCCTACTACATACATCATGTTCTTGTCGTTGCCCCATTCCTGTGATTTTCTTATCACTTTCTCAAACAGCCGTTCACCATCCTTGTCTTCTGTGAGCTGGAAGTCGAACGAGCCTTTGTTGCTTGTCAGAGCAAGCAGGATGACCCATTTTCCGGGATAGTTTTCTATGAAGGGCAGTACAGAATCCACGCCCATGTAAGGAGCTACTGTGAGCGCATCTACGTCATATTCTCCGAAGAATGTTTTTGCGTACATCTTAGAAGTGTTACCGATGTCGCCGCGTTTTGCGTCAGCGATGATAAAGCATTCGGGATAGTTCTGTTTCAGATACGCGACGGTCTTTTCGAAAGCCATGATGCCTTTCACGCCGTAAGCCTCGTAGAATGCGAGGTTCGGTTTGTAAGCTACAGTGTAAGGCGCTGTCGCATCGATGATTGCCTTGTTGAAAGTGAAGATAGGGTCGTCTTCGCTTCTCAGATGTTCCGGAATCTTATCTATATCGACATCAAGTCCTACGCAGAGAAAGCTTTTCTTCTGCCTGATTTGTGCAACGAGTTCTTGTCTGTTCATAGTGCTGTCGTTTTTTGTTTGGGTGTTCTACAATTCTGCTTCTTTCATGCGTTCCGCATTTTCTGCTACGGTGAGAGCGTCTATCATTTCCTGTATGTTTCCGCCCATGAAGCCTTGCAGGTCGTGGGTTGTGAATCCGATGCGGTGGTCCGTCACACGTCCTTGCGGGAAGTTGTATGTTCGTATTTTAGCCGATCTGTCGCCAGTCGAGACAAGGCTCTTCCTTCTGCTTGCAATGTCATCAAGATATTTCTGATGCTCTTTGTCGTAGATGTATGTACGCAGTCTTGACAGTGCTCGCTCTTTGTTTTTCGGCTGGTCTCGCGTCTCGGTACATTCGATGAGGATTTCTTCCACCTCTCCGGTGTTAGGGTTCTTCCACATATACCTTGCTCTCACGCCAGACTCTACTTTGTTGACATTCTGTCCACCGGCACCAGAAGATCTGAACGTGTCCCATTTTATCTCGCCCTCGTTGATTTTCACATCAAACGCCTCAGCTTCTGGCAGCACCGCCACCGTGGCGGCAGATGTCTGCATCCTTCCGTTGGATTCTGTCACAGGCACTCGTTGCACGCGATGCACTCCAGATTCGTATTTCAGCACGCCATACACGTCAGTGCCGCTGACGGCGAAGTCAATCTCTTTGTATCCGCCCACAGCACCTTCCGATATGTCCGTCACAGAGAGCGTCCATCCTTTCTGGTCACAGAAAGCCTTGTACATTTTGAAGAGGTCGCCGGCAAACAGGCAGGCTTCGTCGCCGCCTGTCCCAGCGCGTATCTCCATCTGTACGTTTTTCGCGTCCTCAGGGTCTTTTGGTATGAGAGCGATTTTTATCTCTTCTTCGATTGACGGCTGCTTTGCCTCATTCTCTGCGAGCTGTTCGCGTGCCATTTCCTTCATGTCAGGGTCGCTCTCGTTCATGAGAATATCTTTTGCCTCGGCAATTCCGTCGAGACAGTCGATGTATTTCTTTCTCAATTTGTCGATGTCCTCAAGGTCTTTGTATTCCTTTGTGAGTTTGATGAATCTTTGCTGGTCTGCTATCACCGAAGGGTCGGTTATGAGAGTGCTGACCTCTTGATAGCGTGCTTCCAGTCCGTCGAGTTTGCTCAGTATGCTGTTTTCTGCCATGCGTTGGGTTGTTGTGAATCAGATGTCAATATCAATACTCGAATGTTCCAAACTCCGACTTGATAGTCAGAGATTTCTTGCCTTCTTCGATATGTCCGATTATCTGTGCGTCGATGTTGAACGCTTTGCTTATTTCGATTACTTTCTCCGCATTCTCCGGGCTGACGTATATTTCCATTCTGTGTCCCATGTTGAAGACCTGGTACATCTCATGCCAGTTAGTTTGCGAGCACTCATGTATTGCTTTGAAGAGTGGCGGCACGGGGAACATGTTGTCCTTCACGACGCGGCAGTTGTCTGACACGAAGTGCAGCACCTTCGTCTGCGCCCCGCCTGTACAATGCACCATGCCATGAATGTCTTTCCTCATCTCGTCGAGCACACGTCTGATAACCGGTGCGTATGTTCTGGTTGGAGAGAGCACGAGTTTCCCCGCGTTGACTGGAGAGCCTTCCACCTCGTCCGTGAGTTTGTATTTCCCGCTATATACCAGTTCGTCAGGCACCGCATGGTCGAAGCTTTCGGGATATTTCTCCGCGAGATATTTTGCGAATACGTCATGTCTTGCAGATGTCAGTCCGTTGCTTCCCATTCCGCCGTTGTATGAAGTCTCGTATGTAGCCTGTCCTGTTGATGACAGTCCGACGATAACATCTCCTGGTCTGATGTTCGCGTTGTCTATGACATCGCTGCGTTTCATTCTGCAAGTGACTGTTGAATCGACGATGATAGTTCTGACGAGGTCTCCCACGTCAGCAGTCTCTCCGCCTGTGGGATAGATGCCGATTCCCATCTCTCGCAAGCTCTGCAGCAACTCGTCCGTACCGTTGATGATGGCAGAGATGACCTCTCCTGGCACAAGCATCTTGTTTCTGCCTATTGTGCTTGAGACGAGGATGTTATCGACAGCTCCGACACACAGCAGGTCGTCGGTGTTCATCACGATGGCATCCTGTGCAATGCCTTTCCATACGTTCAAGTCGCCTGTTTCTTTCCAGTACATATAAGCGAGGCTGGATTTCGTGCCGGCGCCGTCAGCATGCATGATGTTACAGTATTCCGGGTCGCCGCTCAGCACATCAGGTATGATTTTGCAGAAAGCCTGTGGGAATATTCCCTTGTCAATATTTTTTATCGCGTTGTGTACATCTTCTTTGGCAGCTGATACGCCACGCATCATATAACGGTTGTTCATATAATTTTTTTTTAGTTGACAAGTTGACGAGTTATTTGTTTTTTTAGTTGACGAGTTGACGAGTTGACGAGTTGACAAGTTGTTTGTTTTTGTTAACGAGATGTTTGTTTCACTTGTCAACTTAGATTTCTCACGCTTTGTATTGCATGAAGCCGTCAGTCCAGGGTGACATCCTGCTGGAAATATCAGTCAGCCGAGTGCCAGAATTCCCATGAGGCGTATGCCTGCAGCAGCAGCATCTCAAGTCCGTTTTTCACAACTGCTCCGACACTCTTGCCCTTCTTCATGAACATAGTCTCGTCGGGATTGTATATCAAGTCATATAGCAGGTTATGGTTGTCCAAGGCAGAATAGGGCAGCTGCGGACAGTCTTCAGTATGCGGATACATGCCTACAGGGGTGCAGTTGACGATGACGTTATATTCATGCACAACATCAGGTGTGATGTTCTCGTACAATATCGTGCCATGCTTCGCGCTGCGGCTCACCTTTATAGTGTCAAGCCCAAGTTTTCTCAGACCGTATTCGATTGCGTGCGATGCGCCTCCAGTTCCGAGAATAAGAGCTTTCTTGTGGTGCTTCTCCAAGAGCGGTTCTATTGAACGAGTGAACCCGATTACATCACTGTTGAATCCCTTCGTGTGGATTTTATTGCCCGAATGTGTGATTCTCACCACATTTACTGCACCGATGGCGTATGCCTCCTCGCTTATTTCGTCGAGATAGTTCATGACAGCCTGTTTGTAGGGTATTGTGACGTTCAGTCCCCTCAGTTCTGGATTAGAGTCAAGCACTTCAGTGAGTGCGTCGATTTGGGGCAGCTCGTATTTCTCATACACGGCATCAATGTTCTCGCACTTGAATTTCTGATTGAAGAAATCTGGCGAGAAAGAGTGTCCTAACGGTTTGCCTATTATACCATATTTGTCCATAATTGCATAATCATGACGATCAAGTAACGTATCAGCGGTGATGAAAACCCTTTCTTTGAACGAAGTGAGAGCAGAAATCATCATTTCGCCCTTTATCAAGTCGTTTTCCTCACCGCTGAATTGCCATTCATTTTCTTGCAGCGAGCCATTCGGTGACGTTTCGCTCAATGCGTGCATTTATGTCGTCCGTCTCCTGTGTCTTGTCGAATTTCTCGCCTACGATATGTTCGTAGAGTTCGATATATCTCTCAGCCACGCTCTCAGCATATTCGTCCGTTATTTCAGGCATCGTCTGCCCGGGTTCGTTCATGAAATCGTGTTCGATGAGCCATTGGCGCACAAACTCTTTCGACAACTGTTTCTGCGGCTCTCCTTTCTCGAATTTCTCCTCATACCCGTCGGCATAGAAATATCTCGAAGAGTCTGGAGTGTGTATCTCGTCAATGAGATATACTTTTCCGTCGCGTTTTCCGAACTCATATTTCGTATCTACGAGAATCAGCCCCTGCTTCTCCGCAATCTCCTGTCCGCGTTTGAAAAGTTTGCGTGTATAATCCTCCATCACGGCATAGTCTTCAGCTGATACAAGTCCCTGGGCGATAATCTCTTCTTTCGATATGTTCACGTCGTGACCTTCGTCAGCCTTTGTCGTCGGTGTGATGATAGGTTCCTCAAACCGCTGGTTCTCCTTCATTCCTTCAGGCAGTGTCACGCCGCAAATCTCCCTGACACCGTTTTTGTATTCGCGCCATGCCGAGCCGGTCAGTATGCCGCGTATGATCATCTCCACCCTGAATCCCTCACATGCAAGTCCGACAGTGACCTGCGGGTCTGGTGTGGCGAGTTTCCAGTTGGGGCAGATGTCTTTTGTCGCATCGAGCATCCTCGCTGCAATCTGGTTGAGCACTTGTCCTTTGAAAGGGATGCCCTTCGGCAGAATGACATCGAATGCGGAGATTCGGTCGCTTGCCACCATGACAAGTATGTCATCGTCGATGTTATACACGTCACGTACTTTTCCGTGATAGACACTTTTCTGTCCGGGGAAATTGAAATCAGTTCTGGTTAATGCTTTCATTGTCATATTTGTCAAATGCGTTTACGATTCTTGTCACGAGCTTATGTCTTACGATGTCTTTTGCATCCATGCGTATGATGGAAATCTCCTTGATGTCTTTGAGTATGTTGAGCGCCTCAGCCAGTCCGGATTTCGTGTTGCGTGGCAGGTCTATCTGTGTGAGGTCGCCCGTGATGATCATCTTCGTGTTCCATCCCATGCGTGTCAGAAACATCTTTATCTGTGCAGTGGTGGTGTTCTGTGCCTCGTCGAGAATCACGACGGCGTCGTTCAGTGTCCTTCCGCGCATAAAGGCGAGAGGTGCTATCTGTATGATGTGTTTCTCCATCATGTCCTGCAGCTTCGCCGCGGGTATCATGTCTTCGAGAGCATCATACAAAGGTTGCAGATAGGGGTCGATCTTCTCTTTCATATCTCCTGGCAGGAATCCGAGTTTCTCCCCAGCCTCCACAGCGGGGCGCGAGAGTATGATGCGTTTCACCTCTTTCTCCTTCAGAGCTTTCACTGCCAAGGCTATAGAGAGATATGTCTTGCCGGTACCCGCCGGCCCTACGGCGAACATCATGTCTTTTTCCTGAAAGGCGTCAACAAGCATCTGCTGATGTTCAGAGCGGCTCTTGATAGGATGTCCCGAGATGCTATAAACCACAGCACCCTTTACACCGTCGGCTTTCGACTTTCCACCTTTTATTATATCTATGATGTCTTCTTCTGTTATGGAGTTGTATTTATACAGATGTTGCTTCAGACGTTCGATGTTTTCTTCACACATCGCAAGTTCCTCTTCATCTCCCAGAACCCTCATTACGTTTCCCCTCGCAATGATGCGGAGTTTCGGATAAAGAGCCTTAAGAATCTGAAGATGAGAATTATTCACCCCGTAAAACATCACGGGGTCTATGTCATCCAATATGATATGTTTCTCTATCACTGAAAAAAATTTTTGCAAAATTACAAAAAGGTTTTCATATTCCAATGTTTTTTCATAACTTTGTGCTTCAAAACAGGAAAAAAACATCATGAAAGTTTCAAAAGACAGATATTTGCACGTTTTCGGCTTCGTGGTCATCATCCTTGCACTCTTCCGCTGCGCCTATCCCGAAGTTGCGTCACATACCTCTGTATCTCCTTCGGGCGAGACAGATACCGTCTCATTCTCCGACACCATCACCACGTCAGATATCCTGCAGTTCGGCAATCCGCCCGTAGCCACCGCCCCCGCCACCTCTTCGTCGCCAGACGATTGTGCCTCAAGCCGGTTCCGCAATATGCCACATCCCATCTACAGTGTGCCGCATTTCCAGAAATCCTTTCCCGACAGCCAGAGCGTCCACTACGCCTCTGCAACTCGTTGGGGCATAAAGGCAGTGAAAAACCGCCATGAGGCAGAGAAGGCGAAGTCTGGTTTGGTGTATATCGGTGCCAACCCGTACTATGATGTTGACAATCTGCGTCAGAGCATCCCGTATCTCGTGCCCCGCGCCTCTTGTCTTCTTAATGACATAGGCAGGAATTTCTTCGATTCGCTTTATGTGAAAGGTATCCCGCTGCACAAAATTATCGTCACCAGTGCCTTGCGTACACGCGACGACATCTCTAACCTGAAAATGAAAAACGGCAATGCCACCGAGAACTCCTGCCATCTCTTCGGCACCACCGTCGATATATGCTACAACCGCTACACTACCGTCTCGCCGCCAGGTGCCGCCCAGCGTCGTGCCGTGCGTAACGATACGTTGAAATGGGTGCTCTCAGAGGTCTTGCGCGATATGCGCGACAACAACCGCTGCCATGTGAAATATGAGGTGAAACAAGGCTGTTTCCACATCACCGTCAGATAACATATCCACGCCAGCATCTCCCTCTCGGTAAAGGTTGCAAATGGGTGCGCATAATAAATATCTTCAATTCTTGCTTGTTGATTCTTCTAGTTGACGAGGTGTTTACCTCCCTTCAGTCAGTGGGTCCAGAGGACAAATCTCCTTGAGCTTGCGAA
>CALZMB010000072.1 GCA_945788485.1 uncultured bacterium
CTCGAAGAGACCTTTTGCATCAAGCGCAAGGAGTTTTTTCGGTTTTTGTCAATCCTCGTTGTCACTGTTGTCTATGTTGTCGTAAAAAAATGAAATTATAGTTGACAAGGAGTTTCCTTGAGCTTGCGAAAAAACGAGTAAACAAGTTGATAGTATTGAGTGCGGAGTTGTGAGTTGACAGTACAAACAACTTGTCAACTTGTTTACTTGTTTTTTCGCAAGCTCAAGGAAACTCCTCGTCAACTAAAACTACTTTGTTTGGGATGACGAGCCAGATGAAGCCTTTCACGTCGGGGAAGCCGAGGCGGCGTAGGAGGCTGGCGTACTCCCTCACTTGCGCGAAATACTCGTCTTTCAGGGAGCAGAGCTTGAAATCGACGACGATGGTCTCTTTCCCGTCGGTCATCACGCGGTCGGGGCGGTGTTCGACGTATCTGCCTTCTGCCGAGTCATACTCCAGGATGTTGCATTCGTTGTAGAGCCGCCATCGGGGCGAGAACCAGTCGCGGACCGTCTCGTTCTGCATGCAGCGCATGATGTTTTGCCTCAGGCGGCTGCCGAGAATGTCTGACATCTCAAGCACGCCTTGCATCTCGAACTTGCGGATGACGCCGTCGAGGTCGTCGATGGCGCGTGTATGCTGCAAGATGAGGTGCAGGATGTTGCCCTGACGTATATATTCGAGGCGGTTGTTGATGTCTGTGAGAGCGATGTCGTTCTCGCCGTCGGGGAGTGAGAAGAGCTTGCTCTGCGTGCTTTCTTTGAACTCCGGCTGTGTTGCCGTGTTCTGTATTTTGATGCGCAGCGGGGTGGAGGGGACGAGGAAGACGTTCTGCCCGGCGCCGCCTGCCTCTTCTGCCTGGCGGGCGGATGCCGGCCCTGATGCGCCGCCCTCTGCCGCGCCGGCAGCCTTGAGCTGGCCGAGAGACGCCGTCCCCTCATTCTCGTTCATGTTCAGCTGTTTACGGACATCGGGCATGATGAGGTCGAAGATACAGCCTCTGTAGTTCTCTTTCTGCCCGGTCTGTGTGGTGATGAAGAGATTCTCTTTCGCGCGCGTGAAGGCGACGTACAGGAGGTTGAGGTTGTCAACGCAGGTCTGCATGTACTCGTCCCGATAGTACGGCTCGTAGATGGTGTTCGTCATGGAGGCGTCGAAGTCTATCGGGATGACCGGCATCTCGTTGAACGGCGCTTCTTGCGGCCGGCACCACAGCAGCGGCTTGTGGCGCGCGCCGAGCATCTCCCATTCGCAGAAGGGGATGATGACGGAGTCGTATTCCAGCCCCTTGCTCTTGTGTATGGTGAGGATGCGTATGCCGTTGCTGCCGTCCGCCTCGATGTACCGGCGGTTCTTTATGTCGTTCCAATATGTGAGGAACGACTTGACGTCGGAGATGTTGTTCTGTATGTATTCTGACAGGAGGTCGAAGAAGGCGCAGACGTATGCGCTCTGTTCTTCTATCTCGCAGATCGAGAAGATGTTGCAGATTTCCTCACACATCTGGTAGAGCGGCATGGCAAGCAGTTCGTGTTTGCGCGAGAGATACTGCGGGGGCAGCTTCTGGCTGGCTATGAGCGACGAGAGGGGCGCTGTGTCTTTCAGCACGTCGTGCTGGTAGGCGACAGAGAGGCGTGCGGCGGTGATGGCGTCGTCGGGCGTGAGGAGCAGCTGCATGGCATCTGTGATGATGCCGGTTGCTGATGACGCGCCGAGCAGGAACGCCTCGTCGGAGATGAAGCGTATGGCGCGGAGCGCCGGCTCGTCCGACGCGGCGAAGGCAGAGAGGCAATGCCGCACGATGACGGGTATGAGGCGGTTGGAGCGCACCAGCACCGCGATGTCGCTTTGTGTCTTGCCGGCGTGGATGAGGCGCGCGACGGTGTCGCTAATGTAGCGGAGCGTGGCTTCTTCATAGTCTTCTTTCACGAAAGCATGATACTCTACATATCCGCTCTCTTCCTTGCCCGGAGGATACTCTTGCGCCACATCGCTGTAGGCGCGCCTCAGCTTCTCGGCATAGTCGTCGCCTGCTTTCTCTTTCGCCGTCTCGTACAGGTTGTCTGCCGCGCGGGCGAAGAAGGTGTTGTTGAACTGTATGACGCGCGTGGCGGAGCGGCGGTTTGTGGTGAGAGAGTGGACATCCACCGTGTTGCCCGCGAACTCGCTCTCTATGTCGTTGAGCAGCCGCCAGTCGCCCGACCGCCATCTGTAGATGCTCTGTTTCACGTCTCCGACGATGAGGTTGTCGTGGCCGTGGCTCATGCAGTCTGCCAGCAGCACCTTGAAGTTCCGCCATTGCACGGATGATGTGTCCTGAAACTCGTCGATCATTATGTTGTGCAGGCGGCAGCCTGTCTTTTCGTAGATGAAAGGCGAATCAGAGCCGTCGATCATCTTTGTCAGCAGCTGCTGGGTGTCGGAGAGGAGGAAGCGGTTTGTCTCGCGGTTGTTGCGTGTGATTTCGGCCTGTATGGCTTGCAGCATCCTGAGCTTTGAGAGGTGGTTGAGCGTGATGCGTGCCGAGCCTTCAAGAGATGCCTGCCGCCCGAATGTTTTCATCGCTTCGGCGAACGCATGTTTCAGCGTGTCGCGGCAGAAGGATTTCAGGGCGGGGCTTGACGTCTTCTTGCACCATGCCGTCGCCTCTGTGTCGTCGGGGTCGAGAGCCTTCAGCACATAGCTGTTGGGCTTCAGCTCGCCGAGACGGCTGTCGCGCATCTTGTATATGAAGCCTCCGACGCCGCGCGCGCCTTGCGCGAACGAGGCGGCGTCGTAGCCGTGGCTCTCGATGAGGTTGCATAGTTTCTCTCCCTCTTCATGTACAATCTGCGATGCTTGTCGCATCATTTCGCGCAGTTGTGCAGAGTATGCCGTGTAGGCGTCGTCGCTGAGTGATGCGGCCAGCTCGTCGCTGCATTCCTTGTATTCGTCTTTCAGCAGCTGTTCGCCGAACTGTTTTATCTTGTCGATGATGTTCCATGCCTTCTCTTCGTCCATCGTGCTGCGTATGTAGTCGAGAATCCATGACAGTTCTTTGTCGTTTTCTTTCAGTCCGTCAATCCACATATCGACAGCCTCGTGCTCTATCTCTTTGTCTGCCAGCTCAATGCGCAGGTTGGGCGTGAGGTCGAGTTCGCGTGCGAGGTTGCGCAGCACGGTCTGGAAGAAACGGTCTATCGTCTCTACGCGGAAGAAGGTGTAGTTGTGCAGGAGGTTGTGCATCGCCATTTCGGCGCGGCGTTTCACAAAGTCCTTGTCGATTTCCTCGTCGGTGAAATGTGACTTGGCGTTCTCTTCCTGCAGCTCTTCTATGATGATGTCCGAATAGGCCTTCGAGCTTTCCAGGTCGTGCGCGATGCCGTAGAGTTGTGACATGATGCGCATCTTCATCTCTTCCGTGGCTTTGTTGGTGAACGTGACGGCGAGAATGCGGTCGAAGCCTAAGGGAGAGACAATCAGGCGTTTGATGTATTCTGTTGCAAGGCGGAAGGTCTTTCCCGAACCTGCTGAGGCTTTATATACGGTGAGCAAGGGTTTGTTTTTTTTATTAGTTGACGAGTTGTTTCTCTTAGTTGACGAGTTGACAAGTTAACGAGTTGACAAGTTGTTTACCTCCCTTTGGTCAGTGGGTCCAAGGACAAATCTCTCTTAGTTGACGAGTTCAGCCTGGAGGGCTGTACTAAGCGAAGCGGTCGTAACCCTGGACGTAGTCCAGGGTCTCAAATGACAGGGCAACTGTCTGGAAGACAGTACCTTGTTATGTCTTTGCTGAAGACGAGGTACTGCCATTACCTCCCTACGGTCAGTGGGCCCAAGGACAAATCTCCAGGCAGCCGTCGTGCTACTTTAATCCCGGGACTTTGTCCCGGGTTACGACCGTATTACCTCCCTTTGGTCAGTGGGTCCAAGGACAAATCTCTCTTAGTTGACGACCAGCCCGAACAGATTAAGTTGGTTCTTCGTAGTTGACGAGTTGTCAACTAAATAACTATTTCATCGGATGCAGCGCGGCACCTACGGCGGTGGCGAATTCAGCATGGTGCGGCACATGGAACTTCACTCCGTATATCTGCTCCATGATGCTGAATATAGCTTTGCTCTGAGGCAGCAGCGTGAGATTGCCTATCATGACGAAATCCTTTATGCCCGAATTGGCAGAGGCGAGAATTGTCGCCGAGCCGATGGTCTGTATCACGGTGCAGATTATTCCGAGCGCGATGTCCTCTTTTCTCGCTGTCGCCTGTGCCTTTCCGAAGAGCGATGCGGTGGCGAAAGTGGGCAGCCCGGGAATCTCTTCCGAGCAGATGTCCCCGATTTTCAGGTCGATGTTGGCGATGTTGCCCGACTTCGCGAGTTCCGAGATGTGCTGTATGTCGTCTGTGCCGAGCATTATGCGCGCCAGTCCCGAGAGCGTGCCGCCGCCCATTCCGAGGCCTCCGATGTGTGTGATGTTGCCGTTGTCGTATTTCACGAGCGTCGTCCCCGTGCCCATAGACACAACCATCATGCGGTCGAGCTGGCTTTCGAAATGTGCTCCCAGGCCGTCGGCTGCGAACTCGTCGGCCTTAGCCGTGGGCAGTCCATATACCGGCGATTTGATGTAGGCGGTGCCCACGCCCGTGAGCATCACATGGTCTATGTCGCCGAGCTGCAGCGAGTTGTCGTTGAGGTATTTCCCGAACGCGCCGTAGAGCGATGTCACGGGGTCGGTGGCTTTGATGCGTATAGGTGACAGAATCTTCCCGTCGCGCATCCCGACAATCTTTGTCGTGCTGATGCCGACATCTATGCCGATGCTGATTTTCATGGTTGGAGAGTGTTTTTTTCAGTTGAAAACTTTTCGCGTCACTTTGCTGAAGTCGATGTCGTCTGTCGATTCCACTTCCGGCTCATAGACGCTGATTTCTGTGCCCGGGCGGCAGAACACCGGCATGGTGTCGAGCGGCACGTGTCTCTTCTTCAGCCAGACGGGGCCTTGGAAGCGTTCGCCTGTGAAGATGTCCGTCCATTCGCCTTCGGGGAGATAGATGTCTCGCCGGTCGTCGCTGTTCATCACGGGCGCGACGAGCAGTTTCCTGCCGAAATAGTACTGGTCGTCGATGTGCCAGCATGTAGGGTCGTCGGGGTGGTGCATGAGCATGGCCTGCAGGACGGGGTAGCCAGATGTCGTCGCAGCTTCGCTCTCTTCGATGATGTAAGGTATGAGCCAATAGCGTATCTTCCACCATTTCTTCACGATGTCAGAGACAGTGGGGTAGAACCACGGCTCGCGCTTGTGCGACCCGTGATAGCGGATGTGTGACGAGAAGACGCCGAACTGCGTCCATCTCACATACAACTTCGGATCTATCACAGAGTTCATGAAGTCCGGATGGCTATGGAAGCCCGGCACGTCGTGGCTCCAGAAGGCGAAGCCCGACAGCCCGAAGTGCAGCCCGCCCTTCAGCGAGCCGGCCATGCCTGCCCATGATGACTCTGAGTCGCCTCCCCAGTGCAGCGGGTAGCGCTGGCAGCCTGCCCATGCCGCGCGTGCCCACACGATGCCGTCGCCTGTCACGTCGCGTGTCACCTCGAATGCAGCCTTCTGATAGAGCAGCGCATAGATGTTGTTCAGCTGCCGCGGCTCCATGGCGTGATAGGTGGCATCGAGATGGATGTTCTCGCCGAAGTCTGTCTTTATGCACTTTACGCCCATCTCCAGAAGGTTGCGCAGCAGCGACTTATACCATTCTGTCGCCTTGTCGTAGGTGAAGTCTATGGTGCCTGCATAGTCGAGAGTGGAGAAGTTGGAGCCTTCGGATGCCTGCTCGTGGAGGAGCGGGCCGATGTATTTGTTCTGCTTCGCTTCGCTGATCTGCTCCGCGCCTTCAGCGACGTAAGGGAGCTGCCAGAGGCTCACCTTGAAGCCTTCGCGCAGCAGCTTGCGCAGGAATCCTTCGGGGTCGGGGAACCGCTCCGGGTTGAACTTCCACTCGCAGAGCCAGTCGGTGCGGAACCATCCCGTGTCGAGGTGTATGACATCGCAGGGGTAATGCTCCTTGCGCAGCCTCTCGCAGATGGCGTTCACCTCGTCGGCTGAGAAGTATGTCATGCGCGACATCCACACGCCGAACGACCAGAGCGGCAGCATCGGAGGGAAGCCCGTCAGCTCCCTGTAGTGGAAGAGTATCCGCTCGGGTGTCGCTCCTCCGATGATGAAGGCGTCGATTGTCGCGCGGTCGTTGCGGAACTGCACCGAACGGGTGGAGTGGTCGGCAAGAGAGAGGCGGCAGTAGTCGTATGTGTGGTAGAACACGCCGTACATCCGGCTCGACAAGTAGAACGGAACGTTCTTGTAGGCACGGCGGTTGTTCACGCCCTGCCCGTCCTGGTTCTTGAGATAGAACGTCTGCCCGGAGAGGTCCATCTTCCTGAACCGCTCGCCTGTGCCGGCGAAACACTCTCCCGCTTCGCATCTGAACGACATCGTGGCGCGGTCGGGCGTGCCGTCTGTCAGGCAGAATCCTATTGGCAGCGCGTCGTATCGGGGAGGCGAGAAGTGGTCGTCGCTCAGTTCCACGCCTTTCGACAAGTCGCCGTCGGGATAGATGGTGAGGCGTATCGTAGGCTGTGGCGCGGGCTGGAGGTCGCTCCACCATTCTGTCTTGTAGGGCGTGGTGTCAATGACGGCGCGTGTCTTGCCGTCAGCGTCAGTGATGGTGTAAATCCCGTCTCTGAGCGTGACGTGCAGGGGCAGCCTTTTCATGTCAGGATGAATGTCGAGGATGTGGCTCTCGTCGCTCATCTCGTCGCCCGCCATTGACGTGAACACTCGCACAACGGCATCGCCGTAAGCCCTGAGCCGCAGCGTGTAGTCCCTCTGCGGCACACCAGTGTCGGCGAGCATATCCTCCTGAAGCACCTGCTTCTGGTAGGGGACGGTGATGAGGATGTCGCCGTCAGCCTCTTTGACAGCCGTCGGCTCGTATGCTTTCCACAGCGATTCGTCTTTCGACAGGTCGCTGTCGAAATCCATCCAGTCGAAGATATAATAGTTTGTCTGTTGCATGTTTTGTTATGTACTTAGGTTTAGGGTTAAGCAAGGTTCTGTTGGTCTGCTTCATTCGTCAGCATAAAGCTGCTGTCAGCCTGCGTGTATGGCATGGCACAAACTCATCACAAAATTAGTGATTATATTTCAATTCTCAAAATAAAGTATTCTCAAACTACTATTATTTTTGTATTTTCAGACGAAAAAGATGTGTTATGAGGCTGAAAGAAGCACAATTTATACGGCATGATGTGTTTTTTCTGCCGGTCGTGTGTGTGATTGTAAGAAAAAATATGTAATTTTGCAACATCATCTGCGAAGAGACCGAAAACTATGATATTAATAATGCAGTCACGGTATGGTCTGCCTGCAGAGGCTGCAAAATCAATTTCAGCAAAAAAGAACAGACATAGAATTTAGCGCATAGCGCAGACATATTTTAAATATAAGCATTGACTATTATTTGCGTTCATCTGAATAGCGTCGGAAACTAATCAGTTGGAATAAGAACTCAAATCATAGTAGTTGGCAGGTCCTGTTTCGGATTGTGCCTTCCTATCCATATATAGGAGTCATTGCCTTTGCCCTTTAGGCATAGGTTACTCTTATATGGGTAGGGAGGTTTCAATCCGACGCAGCCTCGATGAACGCATAAGATAACCTGTGCCTTCCTTTGTGCGTTGACGCGAGTGATAGATTGATGCTTTTTACATTAATCTGTCAAAGCGATGAAACAACGAGATGATTTTATTGACGTTGCCAAAGGACTGTGCATATTGTTTGTAGTGACAATACACACAGAGCTGTTTGGTGTTCTCGGCACTCCTTACCCGGTATTGGCTGTGCCTTTCTTCTTTTTCATGAGCGGGTTTTATGACCGTCCGCAAATGAGTTCTTGTGATTTGCTGAAGAAGAATCTGAAGCGTCTGCTTCTTCCTGCATTTGTATGGATGATAATCGCCTATATCCACCGGTCGGCATTGTATTATGTGGGACATGGAGGTTTCATGCTTGAAATCTCATGGACAAACCCCATGTTTGCAAATGGGGTGGCATGGTTCATCTTTGCCCTGTTCTATGCCAAGTTGCTGATGTGGGCGCTGTCACGTTCCCGTCTTCCTGTCCTGTTCGAGGGCCTGTCGGTCCTTGCTCTCGGCTGGTTAGGCAGCATTCAGGAGCTGCCTCTTCTTTTCGATGAGGGATTGTCCGCCCTGCCTCTGTATTATGCCGGGAAGCGGCTTTACCCGTCAGTCCGCACTTTGGTGTGCAACAGGTATCTTGTCGTGTCGGGCATCGTTGCTTTTGCATGTGTGTCGTTGAAGGCATATCCGTACGTGTTGGTGCCAATGCGGTCGCAAGAGGTGCGTTTGTTATATCCTTTACTAATCGCAGTCGCAATATTGTCGTTCATCTTCTTCTTGCATGTGGCATATAAGCTGCGTCACGTCAGATGGCTTTCATCTTACGGGCAGCATACATTCGGGATTCTCTTGACCCACTCAATCTTCCTGCATACGTTCGCGGTTGTGATAAACCGGGTGTCCGCCAAAGGTTCGCCGGCATGGATAGCCGCATTCTCCCTCGCTTTCCTTTTCACTTGCTGGGCTTCGTACATAGTCTCAAAACTTTGCGAGGCGTATGCTCCTTTTTTAATCGGGAAGAGCAAACCATGATGCGCCTTCGGCGAAAAGGCATCAAAACAAAGCTCAGGACAGCAAGCCGTGTGTGCTTCTGTCCTGAGCTTTCTTGTTTTTATAAAGGCACGTCTTATCTCAAATTCACATGCAATTATCGGCAAGACATGAATCAAAACACATGATTTTTGTTGAAATTCTTGCCGATAACGGCAAAAATTTGTATATTTGCACGCATATTTGAAATATAACTTGCCGATAACGGCTTTGCTTGTGAGTTTATGGAATATATATCTGTTGTCCAGTTTGCCAAGAAATATGGCATCAGTGAGCGTACCGCTCGCAATTACTGTGCAGAGGGGAAGATAGACGGCGCTTTCCTGACGGGCAAGACATGGAACATACCTGCTGACGCTGAGCCGCCTAAGAAAGGCGGCAGAAAGATGTCTCCTCTGCTGCGCCGTTTGCGTGAAGAAAAGAGCGCAGGGCTGAAAGGCGGCATCTACCACCGTACTCAGATTGACCTGACTTATAACTCAAACCACATTGAAGGCAGCCGTCTGACAAAGGAGCAGACGCGTTTCATCTTCGAGACAAACACGCTGGGCATTACGACTGAGAGCATATCAGTGGATGACATCATGGAGACCGTCAACCATTTCCGTTGTATCGACTATGTCATAGACCATGCCACG
>CALZMB010000073.1 GCA_945788485.1 uncultured bacterium
GTGACAAGTATTGGAATTTATGCTTTCCAATATTGCAGCGGCTTGACATCAGTCACTATCCCAAATTCTGTGACAAGTATTGAAAATTATGATTTCCAATATTGCAGCGGCTTGAAATCAATCACCATCCCAAATTCTGTGACAAGTATTAGAGGCGGTGCTTTCTCTGGTTGCAGCGGCTTGACATCAATTACTATCCCGAATTCTGTGACAAGTATTAGTGGCGGTGCTTTCGCAGAATGTTCAAAACTTCAAAATGTTTATTGCTATGCCGAGAATGTACCTTCAACGTATGCCACAGCCTTCGAAGAATCAAGCATTAACTCTTCAACTCTCTATGTTCCAACTTCTTCTTTATCTTCATATAAGACAACAGCACCTTGGAGCGGATTTGGAAAAATCAAGGCACTTGAAGGTACAGAAGCAGAAACAAAGAAATGCGAAAAGCCTGTTATATCATATGCAAATGGTGAACTTGATTTTACTTGCTCAACTGAAGGAGTAGAATTTGCAAGCGAGATAAAGTGTGATGACGTTAAAAAGTTCAACACTTCAAAAGTTTCTCTCTCAGCATGTTACGACATTTCAGTTACTGCAACAAAAGCAGGATATGATAACTCTGACGTAGCTACCGCAAAGCTTTATTGGCTTCCAACGGCTGATATAGGCACAAACATCAACACGACGAAGACTCGTGGCGTAGTTATCCAGTCAGCAGGTGGTTTCATCACCCTCTCTGGTCTTGAGACTAACGAGCGAGTTCAATTCTTCACTGTTGATGGCGTTGCCCTCGGCTCTGCCACAGCAACAGACGGCACTGCCACATTCTCTGCCACTAACGGCACTATTGTCATTGCAAAGATTGGTAAGGAGAGTGTGAAGATTGCGGTGGAGTAAGGGGTAAATGTAAGGGTCATGAGCCCATCCCCACAACTGGCTGGAAGTCAGTACCATTACATATCATTGCTGAGTGTGGTACTGGTTTCCAGCCAGTTTTTTGTATAGATGCCCCACCATTTATCCTTTCTTAGGCAGGGATAGATCTTTTATGCCGAGGAACGTGGTACGTGACGGGGGATAGCCTGGAAGGCTATACTAAGCGAAGCGGTCGTAACCGAGGGCAAAGCCCTCGGTATATCGATGAAGAACAACTGTCTGGAAGACAGTACCTTGTTATGTCGCAACTGATGGCGAGGTACTGCCTTACAGGCAGCCGCACCGCCATATTTTCCCGAGGGCTGCGCCCCCGGTTACGACCGCTCCGCTTAGTACAGCCTTACAGGCTGGTCTTTAATTAAAGCGAAAAAAACGAGTTGACAACAGTAATCATTGTTGTCTCTGTTGTATGTCACTTCGTGACATCCGCGGTTGCGCCCGTTCTTCCCGTTGTTCCTGTTGTCTCTGTTGTCGTAAAAACCAAAGCGCGACAAATACAAACACCAGACAAACAAAAACAACAGATTTTACGCTACCAGAGAGAACAGGCACACTCAAGACGCGAGGCGGAACAACGGTCAGACAAGGACTGCAGACCGATGAGCTTTTCAACGACAGCAGGACGGTGGCCGAAAGAATAAAAAAAGTGTTAACGGAAAGACACCGAATCTGTAATATACACACGTCAAGACAAAATGTAGTTTTCTATGCCGTTTTGATTGAAAACATATCGCTTTTCAGGCGAAAAAAATAAGAAAATGCAGGATATTGTAACAAAAAAATAACATGGATGTAAAATAATTTGACAAAAATAGGTTTGTTTTAAAAAAAATTATTAATTTTGCACTTTGTAATGTTACCGCTTCACTCCTCTTGCGGGAGAGGACTGCATTTTTACACCTATTTATATATATAACGTAGGAATGGAACGAAATGACATACGGCGGCCGGCATGCAGACAAAAAGAAGAATATATATATATTATTGTTTAACAATTAGTACAGATTTATGAAAAGAAAACTCACATTGATGCTTCTGTGCATGGTGGTGACAGTCACAGCCTGGGCGCAGACAGCAATCACTGGCACTGTAGTGTCATCCGTTGACAATGAGCCTATCATTGGTGCGACGGTGAAGGAGAAAGGTGCGACAAAGGGTACCGTGACTGACGTCAACGGCAAGTTCAGCATCAACGTTGCGGCTGGCAAGACCCTCGTCGTTTCCTACATCGGTATGCAATCGAAAGAAGTTGCGGCAAAGAACAATATGCTCGTAGAGCTGGATTCGGACGAGAAGGTGCTCGACGAAGTCATCGTTGTCGCTTACGGTACGGCGAAGAAATCGGCCTTCACAGGTTCCGCTGCCGAGGTTAAGGCAACAGATATCTCCAACCACGTTTCTTCTACAGGTACAAGTGCGCTCCTTGGCAAGGTTGCCGGCATCCAGGCCGTTTCCTCATCAGGCGAGCAGGGCTCCTCTCCTGTAATCCGCATCCGTGGTATCGGTTCGCTAAGCGCAAGCTCCTCACCGCTCTACATCGTTGACGGCGCACCTTACGAGGCTGGCATCGCAAACATCAACCCGCAGGATATCGAGTCTATCTCTGTGCTGAAGGATGCTTCGGCAAGCGCCATCTACGGTGCACGTGGTGCTAACGGTGTCATCATCATCACCACAAAGAAGGCAAAAGCTGGTCAGGACGCACAGATCACCTTCGACGCGAAATGGGGTTCAAACTCTCGTCTCGTACCGCAGTATGACGTAATCGACGATCCCGCACAGTACTACGAGACACACTATCGCGCGATGTTCAACTCGAAATACTACAACGGTTCGACAGCAGAGGCTGCTTACGCTTTCGCTGACGCAAACCTCTTCAATGGCAACAACGGCGGTCTCGGCTACAACATCTACACCGTGCCAGAGGGAGAGAAACTCATCGGCACAAACTTCAAGCTCAACCCTAACGCAAAGATGGGTTACACCGACGGCGAATACTACTATACAGCCGACAACTGGTATGACGAGACTTTCCACAGCTCTTTCCGTCAGGAATACAACATGTCTGTGGCAGGCAGCTCCGACCGTCTGCGCTACTATGCGAGCGTTGGCTATCTGAACGACGGCGGTATCGTCAACAACGCAGAGTACAGCCGTTACACTGGCCGTACAAACATCGAGTATCAGGCAAAGAAATGGATCAAGTTCACCACGAACATGGGCTTCACACACACCGACAGCCAGAAGTCGGCATTGTCCGACAATTGGGGATCGTCAGGCAACGTGTTCTATATCTGTAACGCCATAGCTCCAATCTATCCGCTCTACGTGCGCAACGCAGACGGCACAATAAAGACAGAGAACGGCAGAAAGATATATGACGCCAACCAGACAAACCAGACACGTCCGTCGTTCGTGGGCAACGCTGTGCGCGACAACGAATATAACGTGAACAAATTATACCAGGACATCTTCACAGGCCAGTGGGCTGCGGTCATCACTCCCATCGAAGGTCTGAACCTCACGGCAAACCTCAGCGTAACGAACATCAGCAACCGCCGCAACTACTTGCAGAGCCCGTTCGGCAGCGCATCGGCTGACGACGGTGCAGTGACTGTAAGTTCGTCACGCCTGTTCACAACCAACCAGCAGTATCTTGCAAACTACACACGCACGTTCGGCAAGCACGACGTGACAGTACTCGCCGGTTACGAGCAGTACAACTACAAGTCACAGGGTCTGAGCGGATACAACGACCACCTCTACAACCCGTATGTGGGCGAGCTCTCAAACGCTCTCGGCCTCTCAAAGAAGAACGTTTCTTCATCAACAGACAACTACATGACAGAGGGTTTCCTCGGACGTGTACAGTATAACTACGACGACAAATACTTCGCAAGTGCTTCTTTCCGCCGCGACGCATCGTCTGTCTTCGCACCGGGACACCGCTGGGGTAACTTCGGCTCGTTCGGCGTGGCATGGCAGATGAACAAGGAAGACTTCATGAAGGACCTCACTTGGATCAACCTCCTCAAGGTGAAGGCAAGCTACGGCGAGCAGGGTAACGACAACCTCTCAAGCGTTTCGTACATGTATCACGCCTATGCGGACATGTACTCGGCATCATACGACGAGGCTACCGGCTCGTACTCAGTAACCATGATTCAGAAAGGCAACGAGAACCTCACATGGGAGACATCACGCGCCTGGAACTTCGGTGTTGACTTCGAACTCTTCAACAGCCGCCTCTCAGGTAGCATCGAATACTACACACGCAGCACATCAGACATGCTCTACTTCAAGGACCTCGCACTCTCTGCAGGCTCGACAGTAGCTTCTTATCCTGTCAACGTAGGTTCTATGCGCAACAGCGGTATCGAGGTTCAGCTCAACGGCAACATCATCCGCAAGCGCAACCTCAACTGGGATGTGAACCTCAACTTCACACACAACAAGAACAAGATCACCGAACTCGACCCGGCTCTCGGCGAAGACGGTCTGAAATACAGCACAAGCATCCTGAAGGTCGGCGGAACCGTTTACCAGTCTTACCTCTACAAGTATGCCGGTGTTGACAAGACCGACGGCAAGGCTACATGGTTGAAGGAAGTTTATTACGACAAGGACGGCAATAAGGTTTCGTCAAAGAAAGACAAGGACTACAGCTACACCGAGATTGTGACTACAAAGGATGTCAGCGCAGCCACAAAATTCGACTGCGGCACAACACTGCCTGACCTCTACGGCGGCTTCGGCACAACAGTCAGCGCATACGGCTTCGACCTCTCGGCACAGTTCTCGTTCCAGCTCGGCGGCAAGATCTACGACGGCGGCTATCAGGCACTCATGCACAACGGTATCAGCGCTGGACAGGCTATGCACAAAGACCTGCTCGACGCATGGAGCCCGGAGAACCCGAACAGCGACATCCCACGCCTCAGCATGGCATCGACCGACGACCCGGGTATTGCATCACAGAGCCCGCAGGACCGCTTCCTCACAAGCTCGAACTATCTCTGTCTGAACAACCTCACTCTCGGCTACACACTGCCGAAGAAGCTCATCGCACCGCTCCAGCTCACCGGCGTACGCGTATATGTAGCAGGCGAGAACCTCTTCCTCCTCACTGCACGCAAGGGTCTCGACCCACGTTACAACTTCGGTATCGGCGGCATGACATCCGGCCAAGGCAAGGCTTCGGGCAGCTACACCGGCACACGTACTGTGACAGCTGGTATCAGCGTCAACTTCTAAATACAGGACGGAACGGGAAGAAGGGCGGCTGACGCCATTCGACCCGGACGGACCGAACAGAACAAGAACATAACAAAAAGTGAAACAAAACATGAAAATATATAAATTATTGACCGTGATGCTCGGAGGCATGATGCTTGCATCCTGCTCAGACATCGACAACCAGATTTACGAGGGCGGTGCTCTGTCACAGGAGCAGCAGCAGGAAGTGATCTCAGCCATTCCGGAGAGAACAGAGGCGGCATTCAATGGCATCTTCTCATTCTTGGCAAACCCGTGCCAGAACTACGGCACACGTTTCTCAAACGCACGTGCCGACGACTTCGGTTTCATCATGATGGCAATCTCGCAGGACCTTGAGGGTGCCGACATGACTGGTGCCGACAGTGGCTACAACTGGTTCTCTACAGCAAGTGAGTATTCTTCACGCGACGCTTCCTACGCTAACCCGTACATCCGCTACGTGACCCCATACACTCTCATCGGTATGGCAAACGACCTTATCAAGACCATTCCTGCCGATACAGAGAACGAGAGCCTCATCAATATGCGTGCACAGTGCTACGCTATGCGTGCATTCGCATACCTCTCGCTCGCACCATATTTCCAGGGAAACTACGCCACATGCAAGGACAAGCCTTGTGTGCCTATCCTGAACGACTCGGTTGACGTGTCGAACAACCCGCGCGCAACGGTCGAGCAGGTATATTACACTATCGTCACTGACCTCACTGAGGCTATCAAGGTCCTCGACGAGAACCGTCTCTCGAAGGCATACGTCAACGTGAACGTGGCTTACGGCCTCCGCGCACGCGCTTATCTCAACATGGGCAAATGGGCTGAAGCTGCAGCCGACGCAGAAAAGGCTATGCAGGGATACACACCTGCCGTGCCTAACGAGATTATGGCAAACGCTTTCTGCAACATCGAAGACCACAACTGGATATGGGGCATCACACTCACTGACGATCAGGTGAACTTCATGCAATACGCTACCGGTCCTTCATGGATGAGCGCATTCTCAGGAGACGGCTACGGAGCAGCCTGCGGCACGACAGCCATGATCAACGAACTCCTCTGGAACAAGATTCCGGCAACCGACATACGCAAGGGATGGTGGCTCGACGAGAACCAGCACTCTGACAACTGGGCTAACCTCACATGGGGCAGCGCAAAAGGCGACGCCATCGCAAAATATGTCATCGACGACGTGAAGGTGGAGACCCCTCCTTACACAAACATCAAGTTCGGCATGAAGTCTGGCATCGGCAGTACATTGAACAACAGCGACTGGCCTCTCATGCGTGTTGAGGAGATGATTCTCATACAGGCGGAGGGATATGCCATGAGCGGAAACGAGGCAAAGGCAAGAGAGATTCTCACAAACTTCGTGAAGAACTACCGTGACCCGAACTACACCATACCGTCGGCACGCACACTGCAGGACGAGATATGGTTCCAGCGTCGTGTAGAGCTCTGGGGCGAGGGCTTCGCTGTCAGCGACGCACGCCGCCTCGGCAAGAACATCGTGCGCTTCCACGGTGCAGGCACGACAAACTTCCCCGATGCCTTCACTTTCAACATCGCGGCTGACGACCCATACCTCAACATGAGATTCTCACAGGCAGAGAAGGACAACAACATCGGCGTAATCGACAACGAAGGCGGCGAGCAGCCGGTTGCCGGTCAGAACGAGAACCTGCGCGACGGTGTGACTGACTAATGAGTGAAGAGAACACAACAAAAAAGCAAAAAACAAACAAACAGAACATAATATGAAACTCAATAAATTATTCTTGCTCGCAGGTGTCGCTATGCTCTCCTTCGGGATGAGCTCGTGCAGCGACGACGATGACTACACACCTGGAGCACCTTCTGGCAAATATGACGTTTCATTTGCTAACGAGGAGGCAAAGGTCGTGCTTTCGCTTGATGACGCCACATTCACTGTGGATGTGACAAGAGCCAACGGCGACGGCGAACTGACAGTGCCGGTAGAGGTGTTGCAGAAGCCGGACTTCTTCACCGTGCCTCAATCAATCACTTTCGCTGCCGGCGAGACAGAGAAAACATTGGAGATTGCCATCGCTGAAGGCATGGAGAACTTCGTGGACTACAATCTGCGTCTTCGCATTCCGGAGGCTTACACTCAGGCTTACAAAGAAGATGCAGGCAGCCCAATGCTCAATATTGTCGTACTCAAAGAAGATTTCAAACCTTGGGCTGAGGGTGTCTTCAGAGAGAACATTCTCTTCGGACAGGCATGGAACCAGACGCTGGAGTATTCTGAAATAAAGGATATCTACCGTCTGCCTGACCTCATTGCCTCTGGCACTCCGTTCCTTTTCAAGTGGAACGGCAAGGCTGACGACGAATCCGAACTCTATTTCTGCGACTCTGAAGGCAAGAAGATTGCCAATCAGGCATCCGGTTTTGTTCACAAGACATACGGAATGATTATTGCAAACTTCCTTTACAACGTATGGATGGGCTTTGACTCAGCAGAGCAGACGTTCTACTTCCCTATTGAGTTCACTGTGAGTGCAGGTTCGTTCGGTACAAACTACGACACCTTCACTATCACGAAGAAATACTGATCCGCATTGCGCATCATGAGTGATGCGGCATGACAACGAGTTGACAAGATGATGTGGGCTGCCGATGTGCTGGATTTGCACGGCACATCCACCACACTCTTGTCGGCTCGTTTGCTTTTGGAAACAGGACATTTGCAAAATATAAAACCAAGAAAAAATGAAGATAGTTCTGCAAATCATACTGCTGCTTGCTGCAATCTGCACATCCGCAGGCGACATATCTTATAAAAAAGCTCTTGAGATTGCAGCCGCCGCGCTAAACTCAGACAGCAAAGACATCACTCTGATCAATCAGAACACGACCAGAGCCGGTGACGGCATGAGATACTATGCTTTCAACCGCACGTCTGACAGCGGATTCATCATTGTTTCAGGCGATGACCGTCTGCCTGCTGTCTTTGCTTATTCAGACAACGCATCCCTGCCGGCTAACCAGAGCGACCTTCCTCCCGGACTGAAGGCAATCCTACAGATGTATGGGCAGGTTGTGGATGGTGTGCGTTCGGGGAACTTTGACATCGAGCCTGCTCTTAATACTGCCGCCGTTCATGCCTCGTCGGTGCAACCGTTGGTAAGTTCCAATTGGGGACAAGACAAGCCCTACTCAAATCTTTGTCCCGAGGGATGTGCGACAGGATGTGTCGCCACTGCAAGTGCGCAGCTGATGCGATACCACAAATGGCCCGCAAGCGGAGTGGGAAATGTATCTACTATCTACAACGGCACCGCGCTCACCGTTGACCTCGCACAGAGCACATACGACTGGGAGGCGATGGCTGACACGAAGGAAGAAAACCTCGCAAAGCAAAAGTCGGCGGACGCTGTAGCAAGAATATGCTATGATTTTGGCGTGGCTGCGCAAATGATATACGGAAGTGAAAGCGGGACAATGGACACTTATGCTGTCAAAGCTTTCATTGACAATTTCAACTACCATGCCGGAGACATGAGATACCTGCACAGAGACTGCTATGACAGCGGAGCGTGGATGGACATGGTAAAGACAGAACTGGAGAACGGGCATCCTCTTTACTACTCTGCAAGCACAGAACTCGGAACACCGGGCGAATATGCCGGACACGCTTTTATCATTGACGGCTACGATGCACAAGGGTTTGTACATGTAAACTGGGGATGGGACGGGGCGAGCGACGGATTCTTCGATATTGCTTTGCTCAATCCGATGAGTATGAAATTCAACATTGGCCAAGCTATGATTGCGGGACTGAGACCGAACAAAGAAGGCGAGAAAAGCACATACAAGCCTATCATTATCATGGGTGGAAAACTCGAGACAAACACATCGGGCGTGAACTACAGCACATCATCAGGCAGTGGAGAGTTTGAAATTCCTAATCCGGCATTGTACAACTACAACCCCTACAACTACAACGGATATGCCACGATTTCGCTATATAAGGACAACGGAGAACTGGTTAGCGAAGATATAAAGAGCGGCAAGATGTTCTCTGTGGTGCTGACTCTGCAGCCAAACTACTATTTTATAAAAAACA
>CALZMB010000074.1 GCA_945788485.1 uncultured bacterium
AGATAGAAACCCTTGCCGAAATCCTTATATGGTCTGCATTTCGACAACTCTATCTTGTCGAACATATTATTTGTTCCATGGAAAAGACTAATCATGACAAATACCCTCCATGCTTTAAACAGACCGCAGTCAAATCATCCACAGCATCATCAAAAGACAAAGTGTGTTCTGCCTCATAACAGTCATCAAGGAATTTTATGCCTTTATACTTAAGTAAATAGTCAAATGACTCCTTTACAGTAATACCAAAATGCTCAGCAAACTTCCTTATACAATATATGATATATGCTATTTTATAATTCATAAGCAACATTCAATATATTCACGCCACAAAGATACGAAGAAAAAATGAAACTGCAAAACATTTCGGGGGATTATTCACGAAAATAAGGGGTGACACTTCCCCGTCATCAGGTGACTCTCGCAGCATCTCTATTTGAGCCAGCCCACTCATATATATGTATTTGCCGTTATTTCATCACAAGCGTCACCCGTCACCTCAGTTTCGGGAATTTTTTCATGTACACAGTCCCCTTTTATTAATAAGTATATAATAAGGTACGCAAGAAAAGAAGAGAAGGCAATTCCCTTCAAAGCCATAATAATCGTCAACACAACAATCAACCCGTCCATACACCAAAAAATTGCCGATTTCAAGGTGACGGGTGACGCTATGAAGTAATTCACGAACAAAAAGGTGACGACAGCATTGCCGTCGCCACCCTCGGTTATAGTTTCAATTCACGTCTGAGATATTCATAGACATAACCAGAACTCTGAAAATAGAGCCCGGAATTCTTATTTTTCAGATTCTCAAATGTTTTTGAGGAATATAAAAGCCTCAAAGCATCTTCTACACCGATGTTCTTCTCTTCCATCAGCTTTAACGCAATGTCACGGGCGTTGCACTCCACCATATAATCAAAATCAGTCATATCTTATGCAAATAATCTAATGATTTCTTGGTACCAAAGAAATATTGGAAGGTAATACCTTTCATGTATTTCAAATTTTCAATGAAACGCTCAAAAGTTATATCATGCTCTATAAGTTTTCGTATCTGAAGCCCAACCCTATCGTTAGCAATAGGACCATACACTATATCAAAATTATGAATTGACTCACCATTATCAGAAGTTCTATTCCTTAATACGAAGTCTGCCCAATCCTCAGAATACTCTTTGAAAACCTTGACACTCAATAATTCTGGATGAGACAGTATCTCTTCATCAAATTCATATACATTAACTACAGGTTGAACATCCAAAGCCTCTGACTTAAACTTAGCGATCTGAAATGCTTGTTCGTAGTTATCACTCAAATAAAAGCCTTTTCCAAAATCCTTATTGGGAAAGGACATAGAGAAATCTATCTCTTTTACATCAACATAAGAGCCATGATAAAGTTTCATTATACAGCCCCCCCTCTTGTCTTGCAATAAATGGATAAGGAATCCACCACGTCGTTGAATGGTAGCGTATGAGCGATTCCATAATTATTTTTCAAATAAGAAATAGCGGCAAATTTATCCAGGTATCGGAAAGCCAAAGTATCCGACATCTCGTGACGTTTAGCAAACTCGCCTACTATCACAATTATAAATTCTATAACATCACGACTACTATACATATCGCCAAATATTTAAATTCACGCCACAAAGATACGAAGAAAAAATGAAACTGCAAAACATTTCGGGGGATTAATAATGGAGCATACATCGAAAAAGGTGGCAACGCAGAGCGTCACCACCTTCGATAGATAGAATTATGCTATTGATGAAGAGGTATCATCAAAATTGCGAACTGCAATTATTTCACAGTAACTGTATAAGGAATGTTGGTCAGGTCAAGACGAATATGCTTCTTGCCTGCACCTGGCGTAGGCAGGTTAGACCCATTTTGCTGGAGGTTGTCTAAAGAGCCGCCAAGATTAACATCCCAAGCGTCGTTGGCGCGGAACTTCCACTCGCCGCCAGCAGAGAAATCTACGTCACCTTCCCAAACGAGCATCTTGTCATCTGTAGGTGTAAGTGCTGTGGAAGCATCCCATCCTGCTGGTGTGGCATCACCAATGACACCGATTGTTGTGATTTGGGTAAGTGTATAGGTAAGAGCAGCTGTGCTAACCTGACACCAGTAGAGGCCTTTTGCAGGAACCATGATGTTTCCTGCTCCACCGTCTGTTGAGAGCAGTCCGTCTGCATCACCCTTGCCATAGTTTATATGGCTCCAGTCCGGAGCATTAGTAAACTTGAACTCACCGTCGATATAAGCATATCCGCTATAGTCAGCGTAGTTGGTAGTGCTAAGACGCTGTGAATTGGCTTGATTCCAGCCATTAGAGCCGCCTGGAGTATAGAGATAATCAACAGCAGAGGTGAATGCGTAAGTACCCTCTTCCATGTTGATGGTGAGGAGGAGCTGTCCGCCAATCTTCAGACATCCTGCGCCTGGCTCAGTTTCTGTAGTCTTCGGCAAGAGCAGGCCTTCAGCAGCCTCATCGCCATTCGCTTCTGGACCATACTGTGAATTAGGAGCATTAACCCAGTCGCCTGTGATGTAAGTAGATTCCGGGACAATCTTCCACCACCATCCAGCAGCAGCGTCTGCCTCGCTTATATCAACTTTGAGAGTGAAGACAGGGTTGTCATACGGGTCGCCAGAGTGGTCAAACTTAATGGCTGTAGCTACAGACCATCCATTGATTGTGCCAAGGAGATAGTAGTTATCCTCGATGACGAGATCGCTTGGATAAGGCGTAACATTCACGACTGTCTGTCCGATGAAATAGTCTGGGCCGCCGATGCGTACAGAAGACGCGCCGTTCTTGACCATGTATGAAGCATAACGCACATACACATCTTTAGCCTTAGGGCTGCGTCCAATCAGGCTGAGATACTCTTTCTGAATAGATGATGCGAGAGCATAGCATTTAGAATCTACGCTAACAACAGGAATCTCAGCGTACTTTGCGAAATCTTCCGTTTTGGAAATCTGCATTACGAAGCTGACATCAGTGCCAGCAGGAATGTCTTTCACCTCTGTCACATCAAAGAGAGGCACAGTGTCGTTAGCCTCATTGATTGCCTTAAGGTCAATTGCAGCAGGCAGTGTCTGACTGATTGTGATGCAGTTGTCCTCAACAAGTGTCTCTTGCGGGTTGCTTTGAGGTAGAGCCTCAACCCAATCGTCTTCGCATGATGTAAAGCACAGACTGAGCACTGCCATCAACATTATACTTATTTTTTTCATATAAAATCAAATTTATTACATTTAACGTTGCTGTAAACTAAATCTCGTTAAGGATTACTTCTGTTCAAAGAGTACAGTACCATTGTTGATATTGACAGTGATAGCAACTTTTCCGCCTGCCCATGAATTGTCGAGCCAGCTGCCTTTGCCGTCAACAGCCACACCGCCGAAGATACCGTCAGACCATGTGAACTCCACGCCTGCGTCATCAACCTGCGAGCCGAATGAATCACCGCCGTCCCATCCTGTCAGTTTCTTGTAGAAGCGGAACTGGAATTTGCCTTCAGGGATATTGAATGTGCCAGTGTAGTTGCCGTCGTCAGCCATGTCGTAGAGTTTCCAGTCTTCGTAGTGGTCTGCGTTGTCCTCACTTGGACCAGCCCAGCCCTCTGGCGCTCCGACAAGGTAGATGAATTTCTTGTTGCTGACATCAACGCCACCAGCCTCGAACTTCACCTTCATTGTGTTCATGTTGACAGTGATCTTAACAGAGCCGCCCATCCATGTCGGGATGTTGTAGCTGCCTTTACCCTTAACGATATCGCCTGAATAAACGCCATCAGCGTCAAGCTCAATATCCATTGGGTTGTCATCAACCTGAATGCCGTAAGAGTCAGCGTCCCAGCCAGTGAGTGCAGTATAGAAGCGGAACATGAAGCTTCCGGCAGGAATATCAAACACACCTGAATAAATCTTAGAGCCGATGGCCTCAGAGCTTTCAAAGAGGCGCCACTCGTTGTAGTGTTCCTTATTGCCTTCAGTCGGGCCATTCCAGCCTTCGGGCGCTCCGACGAGATAGATATATCCAGGCAGTTTGAGAGCGAAATAGCCCTTGACCTTCTCAAGACAAACTACGTTTGAGAGGATGTCAGTGTTCTCGAGGTCGAGAATCTGAGAGCGCAGACGGAAATAGACGGGGCGTGCAGGCTCATCAGTATAGTCATCTTCGCTTGTTACGCCGCGAAGTTTGCAGATAGCCTGTGCGATAGCCTCAGCATTCACATCCATGTCGCAAGAAGAGTAAACCTCGTCAATCTCTATGAAATCAGCGAAAGACTTGTCAAGCGATACTTGTGCAAAGTAAGAGGCAGCAGCCGCGAAGCCATAGTTTGGCTGCGAGCAAGTGAGGTTCACACCTTCTGTTGACTGCAAATCAACATACTGATTTGCAAATGCCGGAGTGTTCAGCACGAATTGTGTCGGCGACTGAAGAACCGGGTTCTCTGTTTCCGGGCCGTCGCAAGACACAACTGCAAGCACCAAGCCCAGAATACCGAACAGTATATTATTAAATTTCTTCATTTCTTTTTCAGTGATTAAGAGTTACACCTTTATATTAATAGCCTGTATTCTGTTGGAAGTCGGGCTGTGATGCAATAACGTTGCTTGGGATAGGGAAGACGTTCATGTATTCCGGGAAGTCAGCACCATTAGCCACACCAGCCTTCCAGCTCCAGTTGTATCCTTTGCAGAATTTGTTGAAGCGGACGAGGTCAGTACGGCGGACATTCTCCCAATACAGCTCACGGCAACGCTCGTCGAGTATTTCATCGAGAGTGAGGTCAATAGCAGTGTAAGCCGGAACACCTGCGCGTTCACGAACATAGTTTACATACTCAAGACCCTTTGTCATATCGGCAGCACCACGCAAAGCACATTCTGCATACATCAGATAGACGTCAGCAAGTCGGATGAGCGGGAGGTCAGTGTTAGGGAACTTTGTGATTTCACCCACCTTCATTGAGCCTGTCGCAGCATTGTCGCGAAGGAGGTTAGTGAACTTAACCACAGCGTAGCCATCTGTGAACTCAGAGAACTTGGTGTTCTCCTTTTTGAAGCCGTTAGCCTCTTTGCACCACATAGACCATCGGATATCCTGAGGAGCGGCAGCGAACTTGTCTGAGAACTCAGGTGTTGCGTGCATACAGCCCCACTGCTGGTTCAAACCGTAGTCTTCACAGTTCATGTAAACGCCATTCTCATTAACAGTCTTGTAGGCAGCAGCGCAAAGGAATGCTGTACCTCCGTATGGCTGAGTCTGCACTGCATCGTAAGCGATGCCCCAAAGAATTTCGTTCACATCACCACCGCCTGGCATATACACGTCATTGTCTCCGCAGAAAAGCCAGAGATAGTTATGTGCAAGTCCGGAGTTCTTGAAGCCGGCACCTTTATGGCGCGCGATAATGTTCTCGCAAGTCTGAGCGCACTTGTCATAAGCCGGAGTGCCGGTGAATACCTCAGCGTTGAGATAGAGGCGGGCGAGGAGGGCCTCAACACCGTCTTTTCCGACGCGTCCGTATTTAGGAGTTTCGTCGCTCATGTTTGCGACAATGTCTTTCAGCTCGGCTTCGAGCCAATCGTAGAGCTCTTTGCGTGACTTCTGCACAGGCGAGGTGCCAGGAGCATCTGCCTCTGTGATGAAGCCGCCTTTTCCGAACATGTCAACGATGTTGTAGTAGCTCATTGCACGAAGCGCACGTGCCTCAAGCGCCATAGAGCTGTATTTCTCGTCGCCATTGACAAGGCGGAGAAAATCATTGCAGATTGCGATATGTACATACATACGGCTGTATGTACCGAAGATGTTGGCATTGCCCTTGCTCCAAGTGTTGGTTACGAGGTCAAACACGCCTTCGTCAGCCCAGATCCACTTTGATTCGTCAGTCGTGAACTCATTGAGCATGTAGATGCCACGTGTGTACTGGCTTGTACCGCCGTCGAGACCTGAAATGTCAGAGCCTCCGTCAGGACCATACTGTCCTGAGACAGCCATTCCGGAATAGCATTTTGCCAAGACTCCCTCGTACTGCTCTTCAGTGAGGTTGCCGGCAGTAGTAGTATTCGGGTCGTTAGGCATCAAGTCCAAGTCGCCTACGCAAGACGTAGCACCGAGTGCCATGGTTGCGCATAATACCGTAAATATTTTGTTTTTATATGATTTCATTGTCTAAATACATTATTTGTGTGAAACGCCTCAACATATTAGAAAGTAGCTACAATACCAAGTGTGGCAGTCATTGAGCGTGGATAGAGATCGCGGTCGATGCCATCTGACACTTCGGGGTCGATACCCTTGTAGTTTGTGATTACGAACGGGTTCTGCACGGCGCCATAGACACGCAGACGCAGTTTGTTGTCGATCAAGCCAGGCCAAGTGTATCCGAGCGAGATGTTGTCGCAGCGGAGGAAGCTGGCGTTACGGAGCCAGTAGTCGCTCTTCTGTATGCCGACAGAAGCGTTCTTGGTACCAGTGAAGTAAGCGCCACCGGCATCGATAAGGTTGTTGACCTTGTCGTTCTTGTAGCAGTTGTCGATGTTAGAGTTACCTGCGATAGCGTCGGCATAAACGTAGTTGCCGATGTTTGCGCGGAGAGTGAAGCCGAAGTCCCAGTTCATCCAGTTCAGGGTCGTTCCGAACATCATTGTCACTTTAGGGTCTTTGCTGTGACGGATTCTGCGGTCGTCATCGTTGATTACGCCGTCTCCGTTCTGGTCAACATAGACGCCCTCTATAGGATTGCCTGCTTCGTCGTAAACCTGCTCGAAGAGGAAGAATGAGTTTGCAGGATAGCCTACAGCATGAACCTGACATGTGCCGCCTGTACCGGCAGAGATGCCGCCAATCTCGACATAAGAGCCATCGTTGTTCAGTTTGGTGATCTTATTCTTGTTGTATGCTACGTTGTAGTTTACGGTCCAGGTGAAGTCTCTTGAGACGATAGGACGTGCTGTAACAGAGAACTCGACACCCTGGTTCTCAAGTGTACCGATGTTCTGGTTCATCATGTTTGTTGTAGCAGAACCAACGGGTACAGTAACGAAGCTCAAGAGGTCTTTCGACTTGCGGAAGTAGTAGTCAACGCTTGCGGTAATGCGGTTGTTGAGGAAACCGAAATCGAAGCCTGCGTTCCATGTTGTCGTTTCCTCCCACTTGAGGTTAGGGTCATATCCAGCAGGATAAAGAGTTGTGATGTAGTTGTTGGTAGAGCCCCAAGGATAGTGCGAGCCCTGTACAGACTGAACGTATGTTGCAAGATAAGGATAGTAGCTGTTGACATCCTGCTGACCTGTGATACCCCATCCGAGACGGAGTTTCCACTCGTTCATCACTTCCTTAACGCCCTTCATCCATGGCTCTTCTGTAATTTTCCATCCGAGAGCGACAGACGGGAATACGCCCCAGCGGTTGTCTTTGCTGAAACGTGAAGAGGCATCACCACGCACTGTTGCAGTGAGGAGGTAGCGGTCAAGGAGCGTATAGTTCAAACGTCCGAAGAACGAGAGGAGCTGTAGGTGGTTAGCCCACTTTGTTGTCTCCGGGTTGGTGTATGTAGTGCCTTCGCGCTTTGTGCCTTCCGTGAGGGTATAAGTGCCGTCAGCTTCAAGCACTGGAGTATTGAATCCGTTTGTAGTAAATACAGTGCCGTTGTTCCATCCGTCTGCATAGAATCTCTGCCATGAGTAGCCTGCAGTGACATCGAAGTTAGACTTGATTGCCTCTACGTCTTTCTTGTAGTTCAGATAGAAGTCAAGCAGCGTGTTGCTCTTGAACTGCTCGATGTGCTGATAAGCTCCTGCGCCGTCGTTGTTGTAGCTGTCCCATGCTGTAGGAGAGTTTGCAGCGAGGTAGTTATTCTCTTTCGACTTGCTCACGTCATAACCGAGGTTGAGGTTGAAATGGAGGTCTGTGAGCCATTTCAGAGCGTAGTCTATCTGGAGGTTGCCGTTGCTGCGTAGCACAGTAGCCTTGTCGTCACGGTCGCTTGCCACGGCGAGAGGGTTGTTCACGCCATTGGTGTTGAATGCCGAGCCGTTCATCTGTGAGTAGTAGCCGTTCCAGAGCTGGTAGCCATTGAGAGAGCTTGCGCTCATCTGCGCGTTGTTGTAGATAGGAGCAGATGGATCCATTGTGACTGCGCCGCTTACTGCGCCGCTGTTAGAGAACTGGTTCTTCACCCAGTAGCCTTTGGCGTTGGCATTGATTTTCAGGCGATGGTCAAGGAACTCCGGGTTAAGGTTGAATCCTACAGTGGCGCGGTCCATCTTTGAGTTGATGAGGATACCCTGGTTGTTGGTGTAAGTAGCAGAGACGCGATAAGGGAGCCATCCTGCTGTGCCGCCGACGCTGAGGTTGTAGTCCTGAGACACTGTGGTGCGGAGCACCTCGTCCTGCCAGTTGGTGTTCTGCTTGCCATATTTCTCGATGTTCTTGTTGATGAGGGCAACAGGAGTGCTGTCTGCGCCGAAGTTTTCTGTGAGGATGCCAAGGAGAGCGTCTGTTGAGAGAGACTCATATTTCTTGCGTGCGGTCTCCACCTTCCAGTTTGCCGAGAAGTTAACCTGCGGTTTGCCAGCCTTGCCTCTCTTTGTCGTGATGATGATGACGCCGTTAGAAGCGCGCGAACCGTAGATGGCAGTAGCTGAAGCATCCTTAAGAATTGTCATGTTCTCGATGTTGTCAGGAGCAATCATTGAGAGCGCGTTGCCCATACCCTGTATGCCAGAGTTGTCGAGAGGCACACCGTCCACTACGACGAGCGGGTCGTTAGAGGCGTTGAGCGAAGAGCCGCCACGTACGCGTATCGTACCGCCGCCTTCAGGACCGCCGGCTGATGTAACGACAACGCCAGGAGCCTGACCAACGAGGAGGTCTTGTGCCGAAGTGGCGAGGCCTGCCTGTATCTCGCTTGGCTTCACTGTGCTGACTGAGCCGGTTGCATCGTTTTTCTTTACAGTACCGTAGCCGATGACAACGACTTCGTTGAGGAGTGCTGCGTCTTCTTTGAGGACGACAACGAGAGATGGCTGTGCCTTGACGGTCACAGTCTGATAACCCACTGAACTGATCTGGAGGTCTGCGCCTTCTTCACATTTCAGCACAAAATTACCGTCGAAGTCCGTCACTGCTCCGCCGTTCTGTCCGACGATGCGGACAGTAGCGCCAATGACAGGTTCGCCAGCAGCATCTTTAACGTTACCATTGACAGTAATCTGTGCAAAGGCACCGACAGATAGCAAAAGCCCGAGCA
>CALZMB010000075.1 GCA_945788485.1 uncultured bacterium
CCGCCGAGATAACGTGCCTCGCAGTCGAAGCAGGCGCTGTCGAGCGGCGTCACACGTCCTGCCTTGCCGTCCGGGCTGACGAGAAAGAGGCGGAGGTTGCGGCATGCGCCTTTCTGAAATGTGGCGAAGAGCGGGCGGTCACTCGTCTCAAGGCGGAACGCGCTGTGGCTGCCGTAGAGGGCGCGGGTGTAGCGTTGGCTGCCGTTGCGGCAGACAATCTCGCGGCCGTCGGGATAATAGTTCATCGTGCGACACAAGATGCTGTCGGTGGCAGAGGATGTGACTGTCGGGAGCAGTGCTGAGAAGATAATGAAAAGGATGTGATTTCGCATGTCAGTTTGATTTCGATGCTCAGGAGCGCGATTCCGGAAAGGCTTCTCCTGAGAGGCAAAGCTGAAAAAACTTGCCGATAAGGTTTGAGATATGGATAGTTTTTCTTAATTTTGCAGCAGGAAAGATTACTAACTTTTATTCAACCTTGAATCTGATTGAATCTGATGAGAAAAGAAATCATTGTTTTCGCGGCTTCGCTGCTGTTGCCGCTGCATGCTTCCGCTGCTGTAGAGACGGAGAATGACGCCGTCACCCCGTCGTCGGTGAAGTCTGTCGCCTGTGTCGTGAACGACTATATGATGCGCCTGTGGCCCGACCCGACGGTCGCCACCTTTGCCCGCCGTGAGCGTTCGAGCTCGCTGTGGACGCGCGCCGTGTATTACGAAGGCCTGATGGCTCTCTATGAGATAGACCCTCAGCAGCGTTATCTCGACTACACCGACCGCTGGGCAGACTTCCACCACTGGACGGCGCGGCGCGGCACTACGGCTACGAATGCCGACAACCAATGTTGCCAGCAGACGTATATCGACCGCCATTGCCAGCAGATGGCCCGCGGCGAGCGGCGTGTGGCGCAGTTGGACAGCGTGCGTGCCAACCTGGAATATCAGATGGCAACCGGGCGTGTTGACTACTGGACATGGATCGACGCCATACAGATGGCGATGCCTATATATTCGAAGATGTTCCGCCTGACGGGCGACGCGCGCTATATCCTCTATGCCCGCGACTGTTACCTCTGGACGAGGGACGTGTGCGGCGGCGGCTTGTGGAACGCGAAAGACGGCTTGTGGTGGCGCGACAAGGATTTTGTGCCGCCGTATAAGGAGGCGGACGGCAACGACTGTTACTGGAGCCGCGGCAACGGCTGGGTGGTGGCGGCGTTGGTGAAGACAATCGGCGACATCGAGGCTGCCACGGCAAAGCGCAAATCAAGCCAGACGAAAGAGGTGAGAGCTTTCGCGCGCCTGTTGGAGAAAGACTACCGCGCGATGATGAAAGCCCTGCTGCGATGCCAGCGCGCCGACGGCTTCTGGAATGTCTCGCTCCATTCGCCCGTCACTTTCGGCGGTCCTGAGACATCGGGCACCGCCCTCTTCACGATGGGCATGGCATGGGGCGTGCGCACGGGACGCCTCGCTTCTCCGCAGTATCGTCAGGCTGCCGACAAGGCATGGCGCGCCATGGCGACGCAGGCGATACACCCGGACGGCTTCATCGGATTCCTTCAAGGCACGGGCAAGGAGCCGAAAGACGGCCAGCCCGTCACCTTCACTTCCATACCCGACTTCGAGGACTATGGCGCGGGATGCTTCCTGCTCTGCGCCGCAGAATACTATAAGATGCTTGCCGGACGCTCGCGGCAGTCAGCCGAATAGACAAGCGTCGTCAGCCCCTCGGGGGCGAACAGCTCTTCAGCCACCTCTTGCAGCTGCCGGGCTGTCAGCAGGTCGATGTTGCGGCAGAGGGCGGAGACATCCTTCTCCCATCCGTAGTGCAGGAACGACTTGGCGAAATCCAAGGCGAACGATTCTCTCGAATCGCACGCGAGGGCTATCTGTCCCTTCAGCTGCCGCTTCGCCTGTTGCAACAGCCTGTCGGAGAGAGGCGAGGCGATGAGGCGGTCGAGCTCTTTTCGCACGAGGCGCAGGCATTTACGCACATCGTGAGGGTCGCAGGCGAAATACACAGCCCACAGCCCGGTGTCGCCGTAGCAGGTCGATGTGCTCTCTACGGTATATACCAAGCCGTTGCGCTCGCGCAGCGACATGTTCAGCCGCGATGACATGGCAGGACCTCCGAGGATGTTGTTGAGCAGATAGAGGGCTATGCGCCGCGGGTGGTTGATGTCGTAGGCGCGGCGTCCCAGCAGCACATGCGCCTGATGATATGCCGAGGTGTCGGCTGTCGGCGGTGTCCCTTTGCCCGGCGCGGATGCGGCGGCGCTGTCGTCTGGCATAGCGGCGAGAGGATAGCGCGCGAAAGCTTTGGACAGCTCGCTGACGACAGGCTGCAGCTCGCCGCCTTCCGATGTGCGGCGCACAGGGCTGCCGTAGATGAAGAAGATGGCGTTCGAGGGACGGTAGTGGCGGCGGGTGAAGCGCAGAGCGTCGGCAGAGGTGAAGCCGCGGACGCTCTCTTTCGTCCCGAGGATGTTGTGCCCGAGGGGATGGCCCGCGAAGATGATGTTCTCGAACTCGTCGAAGATGAGCTCGCCCGGCGAATCGTTGTACGATTCAATCTCGTCGCATATCACCTCCTTCTCTTTCTCTAACTCATGTTCCGGGAAGACGGAGTGGAACACCATGTCTGTCAGCAGGTCGATGGCGCGCGGCAGGTGCTCGCGCAGTATGGCGCAATAATAAACTGTCGATTCCTTGTTCGTGTATGCGTTCAGTTCTCCGCCCACCCCTTCGAGTGTCTGTATGATCTGCCACCCTTTTCTGCGTGCCGTGCCTTTGAACGAGGCGTGCTCGCAGAAGTGCGCCAAGCCTTCTTCGCCAGCCGTCTCGTCGCGCGTGCCGGCTTTGATGGCATAGCCGCAATAGACGACATCGCCCTCTGACGGGCGTTGTATGATGCGCAGGCCGTTATTGAGTGTTGCCGTGTTATACATATATATAAACTCTTTAGTTGACAAGTAAACGAGTTGACAAGTAAACAAGTTAATAGTTTTTTAGTTCACAGTACATTCAACTCGTCAACTCGTCAACTTGTTTACTCGTCAACTGTATTCGATACTTTCTGCAAAAGTAATCAATGTTTTTTATATCGGCAAGATTTTGCGGCGGTTTTTCTGTTTTTGCTTTTCTTATGGTGGCGAAAGGAGAAATGAAAGGCTGAAATATTTTGTCAATTAAAATAAAATGTATAACTTTGCGCTCGTTACCTAAATATACCTGACGAAGACTATGACACGATTCTTATTTATTTTTCTTTTTCTTGCTGCCGCGACAGCCGGCAACGGACAGCAGCCCGTATATCTCGACGATGCCAAACCTCTCGAAGCTCGTGTGCAGGATGCTCTGCAGCGTATGACGCGCGAGGAGAAAGTGGCGATGTGTCATGCACAGTCGAAGTTCACCAGTCCCGGCTGTCCCCGCCTCGGCATACCCGAATTGCACTGGAGCGACGGCCCGCACGGCGTGCGTATGGAAATCAACTGGAACGACTGGGGTCATGCCGGGTGGACCAACGATTCGTGTACCGCCTTCCCCGCCCTCACCTGTCTCGCCGCGACATGGAACCCTGAGCTGTCATTGCTCTACGGCGAGTGTGTCGGCGCAGAGGCCCGATACAGGGAGAAAGACGTGCTGCTCGGACCCGGCTTGAACATCTACCGCACGCCGCTCAACGGACGTAACTTCGAATACATGGGCGAGGACCCGCTGCTCGCCGCACGCATGTGCGTGCCATATATCAAAGGCTTGCAGGCGAACGGCGTGGCAGCGTCGGTGAAACACTTCGCGCTGAACAACCAGGAGCTGTGGCGCGGACACATCGACGTTGACGTTTCAGAGCGCGCCCTGCGAGAGATATATCTCCCGGCATTCAAAGCCGCCGCAGTAGAGGGCGGCGCATGGACCTTCATGGGCTCGTACAACAAATACCGCGGAGAGTGGGTGTGCGAGAACGAACGCCTGCTGCGGCAAATCCTGAAAGACGAATGGAAATGGGACGGAGTGGTGGTCAGCGACTGGGGCGCCGTACACTCGACAGTGAAGACGGCAAAAGCCGGGCTTGACGTGGAGATGGGCTCGTACACCAACGGGCTGACAAGCGAGGCAGACGGATTCACATACGACGACTACTATCTCGCCAACCCCTATCTCAAGGCGCTGAATGACGGCGAGGTGCCGGAAGACTGTCTCAACGACCAGGCGGCACGCATACTGCGACTGATATTCCGCACGGCGATGAACCGGCAGAAGCCGTATGGTGAGATGACGACACAGCGCCACTATGACGCATCCCGCAAGATAGCCGCCGAAGGCATCGTGCTGCTGAAGAACGAGCGCGACCGCCGCACACGCAAACCGCTGCTGCCTCTCGACGCGGCGAAAGGGCAGCGCATCCTCGTTGTCGGAGAGAACGCCACGAAGAACCTCTGCGAGGGCGGCGGGTCGTCAGAACTGAAGCCCAGACGCCTCGTCACTCCGCTGCAGGGCATCGAACGCCGGTTCGGGAAAGACAATGTGCAGTATGCAAAGGGTTATGCCTCTGGCGATTTCAAATACGATTACGAGAATATCGTCCCGCAAAATGTGTATGACAGCCTGCGGGCTGAGGCTGTGGCGGCTGCCGCCGAGGCAGACATCATCGTCTTTGTCGGCGGACTGAACAAGAACTGGCGTCAGGACTGCGAGAACGGCGACCGCGTCTCGATGGACCTCCCCTTCTGCCAGAACCCGCTCATCGACGCGCTCGTTGCCACCGGGAAACCCGTCGTGGCAGTCTTCCTCACAGGCAATGCCTACACCATGCCGTGGCTGAAGAGTGTGCCGGCTGTCGTGCAGGCATGGTATATGGGCACTGAAGGCGGCACTGCCATCGCCGACGTGCTCAGCGGAGACATCGCGCCGTCTGGCAAACTGCCTTTCTCTTTCCCCGCTCGCCTGCAGGACTGTGCGGCACACAGCTTCGACCAGATGGCATATCCCGGCGATTCGATAAGAGAAATCTACCGCGAGGACATACTCGTAGGCTACCGCTGGCACGACACGAAACGTGTGCCGGCACTCTTCCCCTTCGGACATGGGCTGAGCTACGTCAGATTCACATACGACAAAGCGTCTGTCGCTGTCAACGCCAACGACACATGGACAATAAAGGTGCCTGTCACCAACAACGGCACGATGGAGGCAAGCGAGGTGGTGCAGCTGTATGTCGGAGACGACAAATGCACCGAACTCCGGCCTAAGAAAGAGCTGAAAGCCTTCGCGAAAGTCAGCGTGAAACCCGGCGAGACAGCCGTGGCCACTCTCTCTATCTCGCGCGACGACCTCAAGTTCTGGAGCGAGAAAGACAACGGCTGGAAACTCGAACCCGGCACGTTCACATTATACATCGGCAGCTCTTCTGCCGATATCAGGCAGAAACTGATTATCAAGTTGACGAGTTGATTCTCTATAGTTGACAAGTTAACAAGTTGATTCTCTATAGTTGACAAGTTAACAAGTTGACAAGTAAACAAGTTGATAGTTCTGTCAACATAAACAAATAACTCGTCAACTTGTCAACTTGTTTACTCGTCAACTTGTTAACTCGTTTACTCGTCAACTCGTTAACTTTTTTACTCGTCAACTAAAACAAATAACTCGTCAACTTGTCAACTCGTTTACTCGTCAACTATAAAAAATATATATAACTATGAACAGCAACAAGTACAACGGCGTCGTGGTGCCGATGGTGACACCAGTGACGCCAAGCGGCTTCCTCGACAAGCCTGCAGTAGAACGCATCATTAAAAGCTTTGTGAAGGCGGGGGTCTCTCCTCTGCTTATGGGAACGACAGGCGAAGGCAACTCCGTCTCCACTATCGACGGCCAGGAGCTGATAGAGACAGCGGTGAAGGCTGCTGAACATCAGATCACCATCTATGCCGGGCTGACCGGCAACTGCTTCATCGAACAACTGAAGCAGGCAGGCTACTACAGCGCCAGCGGCGCCGATGTCATTGTCGCCACTCTGCCGAGCTACTACTCGCTCACGCCCGTGCAGATGGAGAACTACTACCGTCGCCTCGCTGATTCTATCAAAGGTCCGCTGATGCTCTACAACATCGCCGCCACGACACACATGTCCATCCCCGTCGATGTCATCGAACGCCTTGCGGCACATCCGAACATCGTGGGCCTGAAAGATTCGGAGCGCGACCTGGAGCGTATGGAGAAGTGCATCGCCATCGCCGGGCAGCGCGACGACTTCGCGTATTTCTGCGGCTGGGCGGCACAGTCGGCAAAGTCTCTTGAACTGGGCGGCAACGGCATCGTGCCTTCTACAGGCAACTTCGTGCCCGGAATGTTCCGCCAGCTCTACGATGCCGCCGTCTCGGGCGACATGGACACCGCCTACCGCCTGCAGGACGAGACAAACGAGATAGCGAAGCTGTATCAGGCAGGGCGCACCCTCGGCCAGTCGCTCACCGCGCTGAAGGTGATGATGCAGACACGCGGGCTCTGCACGCCTGACATGCTGATGCCCCTGACACGTCTCTCGGCTGAAGAAGAAGCCGAGATTGCAGCACAGGCACAAGCCATCACTCTCCCATAATACGACAGGGGATGATGCCGCGACGCGGCTTCATCCCCTGTGTCTGTATGTATTCGCCGCCCTTGGCGGGCGAACGCCATTCCCACAAAAAAACTGACTGCCAACCATGACAGACAACCTGACCATCCTCCCTGCCGCCATTCTCTCTGCGGCAGGCAGCATCCATTTCATCGACTATCTGATTGTCATCGCCTCCATCCTCCTTGCCATCGGCATGGGCGTATATTTCGCGCACCGCCAGAAAGACACCTCGACCTATTTCACCGGCTCGGGGAAAGTGCCCGTATGGGCTGTCGGCATGTCTATCTTCGCCACTCTCATCAGCTCTGTCACCTTCCTCGCCTACCCCGGCGCGGCATACGGCGGCAACTGGATTCTCCTCGTGCAGGGACTGATGGTGCCCGTCGTGCTTCTCGCGCTGATAGGCATCATCGTGCCGTTGTTCAGGAAAGTGATACGCCTCTCGACATACGAATATTTTGAACGGCGCTTCGGACCGCTCGCGCGCTTCTATTCCAGCATAGCGTTCATCCTCACCCACTTCACGAAGATGGGCTCCGTCTTCTTTCTCGTCTCCATGGCTCTCGCCGCCTTCATGGATGTCAACATCTATTGGGTTGTAGGCATCCTGGGCGTGACAATCATCCTCCTCACTTTCCTCGGCGGCATGGAGGCCATCATCTGGATGGATGTCATACAGGGCGGGCTGCTTATCGGCGGCGGGCTGCTGTGCGTCGTCATGCTGCTCTTAGCCATCGGCACGCCCTACACGGCTTCTGACATCCTCTCGACGGCATGGAACGCCACGACGAACGTGGGTCCGTATGAGGTGAGCAAAATCGGCATCGGCCCGTTCGCGTGGGACTTTGTCGAGACGACGTTCTGGGTGATGGTATTCAACGGCATCTTCTACGCCCTGCAGAAATACGGCACCGACCAGACCATCGTGCAGCGCTATCTCACCGCGAAAGACGACCGCAGCGCGCAGCGCGCCGCCTTCATCGGCGTCTTCCTCTCTGTCCCCGTCTGGACGATGTTCATGTTCGTAGGCTCGCTCCTCTTCGCCTACTACCAGCTCTCGCCCGACGCTGCCATCGAGGGGATGAAGCCCGATGCCGTCTTCCCGCATTTCATCTCCACTCAGCTGCCTGTCGGTGTCCGCGGCATCATCATCGCCGCCATCGCCGCCGCTGCCATCTCATCTCTCGATTCAGACCTCAACTGTCTCTCAGCCATCACCGTTGAAGACTATCTCGTGCGCTTCAAGCCCAACGTCACTGACCGCGTGAAGCTCAATGTCGGCCGCCTTGTCGTCGTGCTGGCAGGCCTTGGCGCCGTCGGCATAGCGTTGCTGTATGTCGAGAGCAACGGCGGCGCCGTGCTTGAGACCATCTTCGCCTTCTACGCCATCTTCTCCGCCGGCATCGTCGGCATCTTCCTGCTCGGCCTGTGCTCTCGCCGCGCCAACCGCCAGGGGCTCTACATCGGCCTGCTCGCCTGCATCCTCTTCACGGCATACGCCATGCTCACATCGCCGCAGAAGATGCCTGACGGCACGAAGCAGGCTCTGCTCGACCTCGGCGAGTGGAATTTCACGCACTCGAAATACATGCTCGGTGTATATAGCCACATCATCGTCCTCGTCGTCGGGTATCTCGCCTCGCTCTGCTTCAAGACACCTCTTGCAGACAAAGAGCTCACCATACACGGATGGCTTGAGAACAAGGCGAGGGGCGAGAAACTGAAAAATTAACCATATTGTAACATCTTTCCTGCCGCCGTTTCGGAAAAAGGGTGTAACTTTGCCGAATAAAACTCATTTCAAGAATCATTTATGAAGATATTGGTAGTTGACGACGAACAGGACCTCTGCGACATACTGCAGTTCAATCTTGAAAACGAAGGATACGAGGTAGATACAGTGAACTCTGCTGAAGAGGCGCTGCGTCTGCCTCTTTCTGTTTATTCGCTCATCTTGCTTGACGTGATGATGGGCGAGATGTCCGGCTTCCAGATGGCGCGCCGTCTGAAAGACGATGCCTCCACCGCCTCCATCCCCATCATTTTCATCACTGCCCTCGACGGTGAGGACAACACCGTGCGCGGACTGAATATCGGCGCCGACGACTACATCTCCAAGCCGCTGAGCATGAAAGAGGTGAAGGCGAGGGTGAAGGCGGTGTTGCGGCGCACGGCAGGCGAGGCGCGGTGGCACGCCGAGAACGGTGCCGCAGACGGCGACACCGTGGCGTGCGGCACCCTTGTCATCGACCGTATGTCGAAGAGCGTCACCGTCGGCGGCGTTGCCGTGCAGCTCACGAAGATTGAGTTTGAGCTGCTGCTGCTGCTTGTCTCGCAAGCCGGCAAGGTGTTCAGCCGCGAAGAGCTGCTGCGCCGCTGCTGGCCGAAAGACACGTATGTGCTCGACCGCACCGTCGATGTGAACATCACGCGCCTGAGGAAGAAGATAGGCGAATACGGACAATGCATAAAGACACGTTTCGGATATGGATACACGTTTAAGAAGTAAATCCTTCCAGCACAGCCTCTTCTTCAGCGTGGGGATTGTCTTCCTGCTCTTCGTCTTCTGTTTCATGGTGTATCAGTATCGC
>CALZMB010000076.1 GCA_945788485.1 uncultured bacterium
CCTATCATCGGCACACGATGCCTCGGCCTCAACGGATGGTTCTCGACAAACATTCTCGGCAACCGCGACGGCCTCGTGCTTGACGAGCCTGCTAACTTCCGCACAAAAGAGGTCTCAAAACTTTCTACACTCGAATCTATCCTCGTTGCAGAAAACCAGCCTGACCTCTATACAGACTACTATCACAAGGTACGTATCAACTACTACCCTCCCCGCAACGACGAGAAAGAGGCTTGGGACAACATCGACATCTTCGGATGGATGGGCTATCCAATGCAGATTAAAATCAATTTCCTCTGCCGCGACTCAATCCTTGCAGCTCCAGTCTGCCTCGACCTCGTTCTCCTCTCTGACCTCGCTGCACGCGCAGGAAAAGTCGGAACACAGCGTTTCCTCTCATTCTTCCTCAAGTCTCCTATGCACGACTACACACAGAATGAGATTCCTGTCAACCACCTCTACCAGCAATACACCATGCTGAAGAATGCCATCCGAGAAATGGGCGGCTACGAGGCTGACGAAGAAATGGACTAATCTCCGCTTGCTGAGAACAAACATGACATCATGCCTCACCGAAAGCTGATGCTCATGACACAAATACTACGAAATGTTGTACGGCGGAGCGCCATCGCTCCGCCGTCAACAACATAAACAGAGAAGAGGGAGAGACAGTGTGACAGATATTGACAATGATATTGAAATAGATATTGAAACAAAACAATCACATAGCAGAATATCAGATATTATATGCCAAAAAGATTTCTCACATCACTCACTCTATTGCTTTTCATAGCAGTGAGTTCATGCGCACAAAGGATAACAGGCGTCGTGATTGACGCACACACTGGCGACAGCATCCCGTTGGCGGGCATCGTGTACCGCTCACATCATGTCATGGTGGCAGCTAACCAAAAAGGCTGCTTCTCAATACAACGCCACAATGGATGGCGACTTTATTTCACCGCCGTGGGATACAAAACCTACAGCATCATGGTTTCTGAAAAGACAAAAAACCATCTTGTCATAAAACTCTCACCCGACACAAAGACGCTCGAAGCCGTAGAGGTGAAATCAAAACGCGGCAAATACTCACGTAAAAACAATCCCGCAGTTGAACTGATGAAACGTGTGATAGCTGAGAAGAAAAAGACGGACCTCTCAAACAACGACTTCTACGAGTACTACAAATATCAGAAACTTACGCTCGCAAAGAACAACGTCACTCCCGAAGATGTGGCTGAGCAGAAAGCAAAAGGCAACAAAGACTGGCTTGTTGACCAGATTGAGGTATGCCCGATGAACGGGAAACTCATCTGCCCAATACAAATCAGCGAGACAGTCAGCAGGAAAGTATATCGCAAGAATCCGCGCGCCGAGAAGACCACCGTGCTGGGCGAAAGTTCCGTCGGCGTCGCGAACCTTGTAGAGACTGCCGGCAATATTCTTGACGCCTCGATGAAAGACATTTTCACTGACGTTGACATCTACGAAGACCAGGTGCGTCTACTGCAGTTCCCCTTCACCTCTCCTATCGGAAAAGATGCCATCGGATTCTACCGGTACTACATCACTGACACTTGTTACATCGGAAAAGACAAATGTATCGGGCTCACCTTCGTGCCTAACAACCAACAGGATTTCGGCTTCAGGGGCGATATATGGGTCCTTGCAGATTCAACCCTCCATGTCCGCAAAGTGTCACTCACGATACCGAAGAAAAGTGATGTAAACTTTGTCGAAAACATGAAGATAGAACAAGAGTATATCCAGCTTCCTGACGGACAATGGGTTCTCGACACAGACAACATGCTCGTGGAGATGCGCATCAACCGCATGATGAAGAATGCCGTCGTCATACGTTCGACGAAATTGTCAGAATACAAATTCGATGAATTGCCTAAAAGCAATTTCCGCGGCACCGCCACATTCGTCAGAGACGCTGACGCACGCAACAGGGGCAAAGACTTCTGGCAACGCTTCCGCTCCGTAGAGCTGACAAAATCAGAATCGTCAATGTCCTCTTTCACGAAACGCTTTGCCAGCATGCCAGGAATGAAGACCATGCTCTTCGTCCTCAAGGCTTTCATGAACAACTACGTCAGCCTCTCAACCAACGACAGCGTGCCGGCAAAATTCGATATCGGACCTGTCAATACCATCGTCAACAAGAACATCGTTGACGGATGGAGATTCCGCCTCTCAGGCAGAACGACAGCAGCCCTCTCGCCACATCTCTTCTGGGACGGATACGTCGCACATGGTATTGACAGCAAGAAGTGGTATTATTCCACACAGTTCATCTATGCTTTCAACAAAAAGAACAACGAGCCGTGGGAGTTCCCGATACGCCAACTCTCTTTCGTGACAGAGTATGACATCATGTCCCCTTCAGACAAGTTCTTGCTCACTAACAAGGACAACCTCTTCATGGCATTCAAAACGCGGGATATCGACAAGATGTATTTCTACAACCGGCAGCAGCTGGAGTTCAAATACGAGACACTTGCCGGACTTGCCACCACCATCGGACTGAAGGCAGAAGGCATCAAAGGTGCAGCAGCCATGACATTCCATAATATGGACGGCACACCCTACGAGGGCGAGATACGCACCACAGAGGCACATATCGGTTTCCGTTTCGCTCCGGGCGAGACGTTCATCAACACCAAACAACGACGCTATCCTATCAACCTCGACGCTCCGATATTCTCTATCGACCATACTGTTGCCGTTAATGGCATACTTGGCGGAAACCATAAGATGAACTATACCGAAGCAAGCATATACAAGAGGTTCTGGCTCAACTCATGGGGAAAGCTCGACTGTTACGTCTCTGGAGGAGCGCAATGGAACAAAGTGCCATTCCCCTTGCTCATCATGCCAAAAGTCAACCTCAGCTGGTTTGCACAACCTGGCACATACACCTTCCAGCTGATGAACAACATGGAGTTTCTCAACGACCGTTATGCCATGTGGCATATCTCATGGGACCTCAACGGCAAGCTGTTCAACCGCATCCCCCTGCTCAAGTCGCTCAAATGGCGCGAATATATCAGCGTGAGAGGCATGTACGGCAAACTCACTGACAAGAACAACCCGTTCCTTCCGCAGAACGCCGACGACAAAATTCTCTTCCAGTTCCCCGAAGGATGCAATGTCATGACGAGCAAACCGTATGTAGAGTTCGCTGTAGGCGTTCACAACATCTTCAAGTTCCTTGAAGTTGATTACATACACCGTGCGACATACCGAAACCTTGACACTGCAATAAAGAATGGTGTACGCTTCGCGATTAACATGACATTCTGACGATTCCGAAACGTCGCTTATCTGTCAGCGATAAGCCACAGGACATTCAAGCTAATTTATAGAACCTACCTTAATTCATTTACATTCGACAAGGGTGTGTCAAGCGTCAGTAACTACGCTTGCCACACCCTTGTCCGTATCATATCCTTGTTTGTCACCCCATGATGCAGGCAGAAAACCGAAGCGTCCCCAAGGCAGACACCATGGGGACGCAGCATAAGGTTATCAGTTGTTGAAGACGAGAGTGCCGTCATGGGCGTCAACGATGACGGGACGCTCTTTCGTTACAGAGCCTGCAAGCAGACGTCTTGACAGTTCGTTGAGCAACAGGTGTTGTATTGCCCGCTTTACTGGCCGTGCTCCGAAATCGGGGTCATATCCCTCATGTGCGAGAACATCTATGGCAGCATCCGTGACATTCAGCGTGAAGCCCTGTTCTTTCAGCATCCGCACAACTTTATTGACTTGAAGACGCACGACGCTGGCAATCTCATGCTCAGAGAGTTTCGTAAAGTCGATTATCTCATCGATACGGTTGAGGAACTCCGGTCGCATGATGGCATGCAGTTGTTCGCGCTTCGCGTTTGACGTCATGATGATGATGGTGTTCTTGAAGTTCACCGTCCTGCCTTTGTTGTCTGTCAGCCTGCCGTCATCCAGCACTTGCAGCAAGATGTTGAAGACATCGGGATGTGCCTTCTCTATCTCGTCGAAGAGGACAACAGAGTATGGCTTGCGTCTGACTGCCTCCGTCAGCTGTCCGCCCTCGTCATATCCGACATATCCCGGAGGCGCACCGATGAGTCGTGACACGCTGTATTTCTCCTGATATTCAGACATATCGATACGTGTCATCATCGTCTCGTCATTGAAGAGATAGTCAGCGAGCGCCTTGGCGAGTTCTGTCTTTCCGACACCCGTCGTACCAAGGAAAATGAACGAAGCTATTGGGCGTTTCGGATCCTGAAGCCCTGCCCTTGAGCGTCTGACAGCGTCAGAGACGGCATTTATTGCTTCATCCTGTCCTATGACGCGTCTGTGCAGTTCTTCTTCGAGATGCAGCAGTTTGTCCTTCTCGCTCTGCATCATGCGTGCGACAGGTATTCCCGTCCATCGTGCCACGACCTCCGCTATATCATCTGCCGTGACCTCCTCTTTCACGAGAGGCTGTGCCGACACTTCGTCTCCGGCGTTGTCTGCTGCACGACGTGCCGCAAGGTCAGCCTTAGCGCGCTTTATGTCATCTTCGAGAGCCTGCAGCCTGCCGTATCTTATCTCGGCGACCCGTCCGTAGTTCCCTTCACGTTCAGCCTTGTCGGCCTCGAATTTCAACTGCTCCATCAGTTCTTTCAGCTGCTGTATCTTGTTTATGAGCAGTCTCTCGCCTTCCCAGGCATTTCTGAAGTTCTTCTCTTTTTCCTGCAGATTGTGTATGTCGCTGTCAAGCTGCGCAAGTTTCTCCTTGTCGTCCTCACGCCGTATGGCTTCGCGCTCTATCTCAAGTTGTGCGAGACGGCGGGTTATCTCGTCAAGTTCTTCGGGCACAGAGTCTCGTTCCATCCTGAGTTTTGCGGCCGCTTCGTCCATGAGGTCGATGGCCTTGTCTGGCAGGAAACGGTCGCTGATATATCTTTGCGACAGTTGCACGGCAGCGATGCAGGCATCATCCTGGATACGCACCTTGTGATGGTTTTCGTATCTCTCTTTCAGTCCGCGCAGAATTGAGATGGCAGACAACTCGTCTGGTTCATCGACAAGCACAGTCTGGAATCGCCTTTCAAGAGCCTTGTCCTTCTCGAAATATTTCTGATATTCGTTCAGTGTCGTAGCTCCGATAGCTCTCAGTTCTCCTCTTGCAAGAGCAGGTTTGAGAATATTAGCGGCATCCATAGCTCCGTCCGACGCTCCAGCACCGACAAGTGTGTGAATCTCATCAATGAAGAGTATAATCTCTCCGTTCGACTGCACCACTTCGTTTATCACGCCTTTCAGCCTCTCTTCAAACTCTCCTTTATATTTTGCTCCTGCCACGAGAGCTCCCATATCGAGAGTGTAGAGCATCTTGCGTTTCAGGTTCTCTGGCACGTCGCCTCTTACGATGCGCTGTGCCAGTCCTTCAACGATAGCAGTCTTTCCCGTTCCCGGTTCTCCGATGAGAATCGGGTTGTTTTTTGTTCGTCTCGAGAGAATCTGCAGCACGCGCCTGACCTCCTCGTCACGTCCTATCACCGGGTCGAGTTTCCCGTTGCGTGCATCTTCCACGAGGTTCTTGGCGTATCGTGGCAGATGTTGCAGGTTGTTCTGCGTCTGTTGTGTCTGTTGGTTGTTGTTCATGTTTATTCTCCTTTCTTGTTATTATTTATTCTTACGTTGTCTTTAAGTTCACAAGATGGTGGGACAATCACTATGCCGCGGGGACTTTATGTGTCATAATGTCAAAAAACATGGTCTCCACAGCGGACATTTTGGCAGAAAGGAGAAGAGGAGTTGCTCGCGTGCGCGTATATTATATAATGTGTATGTAAATAAAAAAAGGTGTAAGAGTGAACATGAGTTCAATCAAACACCTTAAATTTATATCCTTGCGATTTCAGAAATCTTAGGCTGGCAGGTAGTGCGAAATACAGTTTGTCTATCGATTTCAGCGAATCGTGGAATGTTATGATGGAGCCGTTGCGTGCATATCGGTGGATGTTGCGAACGACATCGTATGGCGAAAGAAGTTTTGAATAGTCTCGTGTGACGAGGTCCCACATCACGATGCGGTACTTGTTCTTGTATCTGTGATACTGCGTCGGGCGCATCCATCCGTGTGGCGGGCGGAAAAGGTCAGAGTGTATGAGGTCGTCACACTGCTGCACGTTCTTCTCGTATGTCCTGATTGAGTGTCGTGCGCCGCCGATATGGTTGAAAGTATGGTTTCCGACACGGTGTCCTTCGTCGATGATTTGCTGGTAGAGTTCCGGATATTTCCTTACGTTGTCTCCGACAACAAAGAAAGTTGCTTTGACATCAAAGTCACGCAGAGTCTTCAGCAGGAAAGGCGTTGATTCGGGAATTGGTCCGTCGTCGAATGTGATATATACAGAATGGTCGTTCTCGTCCATGCGCCACAAGGCTTTTGGATAGAGCCACCTTAACCATTTCGAAGGTTGTTCGATAAACATATCTTGATATTGTTTTGTTGACGGGCTGACTGCATTGCTGCTTGTGTCAGCCCGTCAACACCATGAAATCAGATTTCTCCGCCTTTCGCCTCGTAAATCTTCAAGATTTCAGACAGTTTATTCGCGTATTTGTCAGCAAGGTCATCGTCGAGGTCGCACGCCACGTTGTAGATGTTCTGCATCGTATAGAGCTGTATGGTGCAGTCTCTTATTGACTGTGCGAAACGCATTTGGTCGAGGTTGAGATACCAGTTCATATACTGCGCCGCTGTCTTCCACATGTCTGCAAGCAGTTTCTTCGCCTCAGCTTTCATTCCGAGTTTGAGATAGCACTCTGCGAGTTGCAGTCCGCCTGTGGCATAGCTGTCGGGCACGTTGTATGCCGGCATCACCTTGTTCATATACGCAATGACTTTCTTTGCCTCCGCCTTGCGTCCCTCGTTGATGAGGTTTTCTGCAAGCGAGACGAAGAGGCGTTTGTGTGTCCAGCACATTCTGAGTATCGTCTCGTCGATATATAGTCCCTTTGTCTCAAGACCTCCGAACTTGAATCGTGTCATGACATTCCGATAGACTCTGTCTGTATCGAATCGCCGTGCGCCATCCTGTGATGTGTTGAATGGCGTGATACGGTTCACGAGGCCCTCCTGCACGAAATTCTCGCCGAGGTTCATGTAGTTCTCTTCGCCAACGGTTGTCGCCACATAAAGCGGTCGTGTCCAGTTTGCGTTAGCGAGCATCTCAAGCAGCATGAGGTCGCCTTTGTACAAGGCGCGTTTGTTAGCGAGCGAGATGACCATGCGGTCGGGTATAGAATCAGTCGCCATCAGCATCCCGCTCTTCTTCACCGCCTCTTTATCGACGGTGAGATAGAGTGTGTCTGTCGGTATGATATGTGTCCCCTCGCTGTCCTTTCCGTTTCTCACCCAATATTTCAGGATGTTCTTCAGTTCAAACGGGTCGTCTCCATATAGTTTCTTCGCCTCTTCCGGATTCGCTTTGTAGAACTCGAGCAGTTCTTCCTTCACTTCCGGCTGCACGGTGATATACTCGTTTGTTCCTGCACAATAATCCACTCTCGGCCATGTGATAGGCAGCGACGGCGAATCGTAGGCAGGGCGCACCATCTGGTCGATATACCAGTCTGTCGCGAGATATGAGAGGTTGCAGACACGCGCGTCGGTCCCTACACCTTCCACATCCTGATTATACCACAGCGGGAAAGTGTCATTGTCACCATTGGTGAATATGATGGGGTAGCTGCCTGGTTCAAGCGACATGAGATAGTTCTGTCCGAAATCGCGGCATGTGTATCTGCCAGAGCGGTCATGGTCGTCCCATGTCTGCGATGCCATCTGCAGCGGCACAAAGAGGCATGCAATGCCCACGACGGCGGCGAGAGCAAGGTTTGAACGTTTCAGTTTCTGTTCAAGATAGTCAATTATTGCTGCTACGCCCATGCCGCACCAGATGGCGAAGGCATAGAATGAGCCGGCGTATGCATAGTCACGTTCGCGTGGCTGCGACGGTGTCTGGTTGAGGTAGATGACGATAGCAAGTCCGGTCATGAAGAAGAGGAAGAACACCACCCAGAACTGCTGTATGCCTCTGTCTCCCTTGAAAGCCTGCCAAAAGAGTCCGAGCAGTCCGAGGATGAGCGGCAGGCAATAGAATACGTTGTGTCCCTTGTTCTCCTTCAGTTCATCGGGCAGCAGCGACTGGTCGCCCAGCATCGCATTGTCTATGAAAGGTATGCCGGTAATCCAGTTGCCGTGCTCCAGCTCGCCAAGTCCCTGGCGGTCGTTCTGGCGGCCGGCGAAGTTCCACATGAAATATCTCCAGTACATGAAGTTGCACTGGTAAGAAAGGAAGAACCTGATATTCTCGAAGAACGTGGGCACCTTCACGTCTATTATCTCACCGCAACGGTCATACTGCACGATGTTTCCGTCAACGCCGCCCATCCATGCCTCGTACGAGTTTGCATGGGCGGAGCTGTGCATACGCGGGAAGAGAGAGTTCTGAGCATATACATACTTGTCTTTCGTTCGGACGATGAAATATCTGTCTGGCTCGTCAGCCGAGTGTTTCTCCACACGCTGATAGACGGGCGCACCTTTCTTCATGACCGGTTTGCACATGTTGCCCTCAACTTTCAGTTCAACCTGCGAGGTGTACGATTCGCCATAGAGCAGCGGGCGGTCGCCATACTGGTCGCGGCTGAGATATGAACCGAGCGTGAAGATGTCCTCTGGAGAGTTCTGGTCCATCGGCGGGTTGGCAGAAGAGCGTATCACGATGACGGCGTATGTAGAATAGCCTATCATCAGCATGAAGAGGCAGAGCAGCATGGTGTTCTTCAGGCGTGATGTCACGACAGCAATTCCGTTGCGTTTGTAGCGCAGCAGGAACCACAATGCTGCGAGCGCCACGATGCCTATCACCACTGCCGACCATCCGTAGCCATAGAACGGTATGCCGAGCATGGCGATGGAGAGTATGAACGAGAGGTTCTCGCGCTTTGGGTTACGGTGCATGTAGCTCTCGTATATTGCCCACAGCACAATGCCTACGACGAGCAGGATATAGATTATGACGCCTGTATTGAACGGGCAGTTCAGCACATTGACAAAGAAAAGCTCAAACCATCCGCCGACAGTGATGATGCCCGGCACCACGCC